>NZ_JBMFGY010000027.1:0-35629 GCF_049977125.1 Acidiphilium sp.
TTTCTGCTGCTCGCAGTTTTTACGGGTATCCGCCTCGCGCTGCTGACGCCGATCGGTCAGGTGGTTGACGAGCCGGCCCATATTGCGCGGGCCGGGGCGTTGCTGCACGGCGAATGGCTTGGGCGGCGGGTCATGTATCAGCCACCGGGCAAGGCCGCGATGCTGATCCCGGTCACACGGATCAATTATGGCCTGCTCAATGCCTCGATCGGCGAAATGGGCGCCTCGTGCGCAGCGCCGGCCAGCGCCGCAACCACAGCGATGGTGCCCTGGAGCAAGGCGCGGATCATCGATATCGATTACAATACGATCCAGTATTTTCCGGCCCTGTATCTGCCTGGCACATTGGGCATCGCGGTTGGGCGGGCAGCCGGGCAACGTCCGCTGGCGGCGCTGTTCACCGGCCGGCTGTTCATGCTGGCCGCGTATGGGCTGGTCGGCGCCGTGGCCATCGGTCTCGCGCGGTTCGGACGCGGGCTGCTGTTTGCCCTGCTGATGCTGCCCGAAGCGGTCAGTCTCGGCGCGTCGTTCAATCAGGATGGACTGCTGATTGCCATGGCGGCACTGGCCGGTGCCTTGCTGACGCTCGATCCGGCGCGCCATCCGCGGCTGCGCTGGCTGTTCCTGCCGGTGTTCACTTTGGTGATCTGTTCGAAACCGCCTTACGGCCTGTTGCTGTTTGCTGCCTTGATCCCCCTGGCGGCACCGCGACCGCTCCGCCGCATGGCACTGACCGCCCTATGGGCGATCCCGCCGCTGATATGGGTTGCGGTGATGACCCGCGTGTCACTGATGCCCTATGTGCTTGGCCCCTATCATCCAGGGCCGCTGTGGCCAGGCCCGGCAGACGCGATATTCACCACCACCGATCCCGCTGCCGCTCTGCGGGTGCTGCTGGCTGATCCGCTGCGCGTGATCAGCCTGCCGGTCCGGTTTCTGGTCGCGAACGGTGCGTTCCTGCTGAAATCCGCCATCGGGTCGCTCGGATGGCTCAACGTCAACCTTTCCCTAGGGGGTTATGCCGGGTGGACGATCGCCCTCGCAGCGGCGGCGCTGGGGGTGATGGCCGGGCAGCGCGACGGCGGGCTGGGCTGGCGGATGCGCGATGCCGTGCTGCTTCTCGCCCTGGTCGTCGTCAGTGTGCTGGCGGTCGAACTCGCGATCTACCTCAGCTGGGACAATGTCGGCAGCGCGATGATCTCCGGGCCTCAGGGCCGCTACTATCTGCTGTTTCTGCCGTTTCTGATGCTGGCCCTGCCGCGTCTGGGCGGACGCTTCGGGCCCCGGCTGGAATATCTGAGCCTGCTGCCCGCCGTTGCGATGGCTGTCATCGATACCGTGTCTCTGCCCGCCCTGATCGCGCACCGATTCTGCCTGTCATAGCGGCCACGTGCGCAGCGTTGGGGTGAGCCGCCATGTCGATCGATTTCGCCGCGATCGGGTGTCGCCTTATTCGAAATAACGTCCTATCCTTATGTCCATGGTTGTCGTTTCGGTGCCGTTGACGCGATGAATCACCACGCATGAGAAATCACGCATGAGCAATGGTTCATGAGTCTGGGGCGTGGTGCGGCGCATGGCGCGGCGTGGAATCTGGCGACCGCGATCGGTGAACGCAGCCTTGGCTTCCTGGTGCTGGCGATATTGATCCGCCACGTCACGGTGCGGGATGTCGGCGTGGTGGCGATTGCCTCGGCCCTGTCGGAAATCGGCCGGATGATCACCACCGGCGGGGCGGGCGAGCAGGTTGTTGCCTCACCGGGTGATCGGCGCGTCGAGGCCGGGGCTTTCTGGGCGCAGTTCCTGCTGGCGCTCGCCATGGCGGCGGCGCTGTTTGCCGCGGCACCCGTGCTGGCGCGACTTTATGACGCGCCGGTGCTGCAATGGGTGACGAGGGCGCTCTCGTTCAATATCGTCATCGGCGCGTTCCTGATCGTGCCCTCGGCGCGGCTGGCGCAACGTTTCGGGTTTCGCACCCTCAGCCTGATGTCGCTCGGCTCGACCATCCTTGCCGGCGTGGTCGCGTTGTCGCTGGTATTCAACGGCTACGGGCTCGATGCGCTGATCGCGCAGCGCGTGGTCGGGATCAGCTTCTATGCCATTGCCGCCTCGACCGCCGCGCGCTGGCGGCCGCCCGCGTTTCCATCCTGGCGCACCATCGGTAGTGCCATGCGGTTCAATATTCCGATGATGGGCGCGTCCTTCGTCGATTACATCGCGGCGACCGGCTATGTCGTGCTGGTGGGCATTCGGATGCCGGTCGCCGCGGTGGGTGAGTTCCGCATCGCGCAGCGGCTGGCTGAAGTGTTGCAGGAGCTGGCGATTTTTCCGGCGAGCAAGGTTTTTCTGCCGGTGTTCGTGACGGTGCGCAATGACCCGGAGCGGCGTTTCGCCGTCGCGCGGGACCTGATGGACGCCATCGCGATCGGTTCGCTTGCCGCCGCCGCGATCGCAGGCGCGATGGCGCGGCCAATCGTTGTGCTGATGTTCGGCCCGCGCTGGGTCGAGGCCGCCCCGGTCTTCGCCGCGATGAGCCTGATCGTGCCAGCGGCGGCGATCTATGCTTTCGTCAACCCGATGCTCACGGCGTTGCGACGCCCGGTGCTGGTGTCCGTGTTCGCCGCTCTCAACGCAGCGACAATCGCGCTCGCGGCCTGGTTCGCGGCACCGTTCGGGCTGGTCACCCTGGCATGGACATTGGCGGCGCGGGGCGTGCTGACGGCGGCGCTGCTGCTGCCGGCGCTTTCGATTGGCATCGGGCGCTCGGCATGGCCGTTGCTCCGGCTGTTCATCGCGCCGTTCACCGCGTTGATCGCGGCGCGAGTGGCGGCCGCGGCGGCGATGGCGGCAATCCACACCGGACCGGGTCTGACGCTTCACGCCATGATCGGGCAGTTGCTCGTGGATGGTGCCGTCTCCAGCACCGTCTTTCTGGCCGTGATGCTGGCTCTGGCGCCGCGCCGGGTGGTGGCGCTGGTGCGGCGCATGCTCGGGATGTTCAGCCGGGCGCCGGTCGAGGTGGAAGTGGTGTGAGCGCGCCGGTCATACCCGCAGCAAGCCCGCCATCGGCGCGGCATCGCGGCTGTTGGGAAACACGCGGGCCAGAGCCTCGGGGGTGAGATTGAACTGTCCCTGAATGACGCCCTTGGCGAGACTGCGGATATCGGCGGTGGGGGCGAGGTCGCGGTTCTGGAATAACTGCCCGGGCGCAAGTCCGGGCCAGGTCGCGCGAATTTTGCCGCCGGCAACCTGTCCGCCCGCGAGAAAGGCGACGGTGGCGGTGCCGTGATCGGTACCGTTGGTGCCATTGATCCGCGCGGTGCGGCCGAATTCGGTGATGACCAGCACAATGGTCTTCGACCAGGCTGATCCGAGGGCCGCGTGCAAAGCGGCGATACCGGCATCAAGATCGGCGAGAGGCTCATGCAGCAGAGCCATCTGATTTCCGTGAGTGTCCCAACCTTCGAGCTGGAAGGCGGCGATGCGTGGACCACCCTGTGCTGCGAGCAGCGCTCCGGCGGCCCGCGCCAGGGTTGGGAAGCCATAAGCGCGGGACGCCATGCCGTGATCCGCACCGGCATCCATGGCGGCGTTGCCGAGCGTTGCGTGATCAAACCGGGCGGCGCGCAACCCCTCGACGATGGCGGGGCCGAAGACCGGGTCGGGGCGGTTCAGCGCGGCGATATTGGCATAAAGCGCCGGTGATGGCTTCGCGAAGCCAGCAGGCGCGTAGGAGGCAATCGGTGTCGTGCCGCGCAACACCAGCGGCATGCCCATGCCAACCGCAAGCCCTTGGCCGGCAATGCCGCCGGCTGGGAGTTCGGCAATCAGCCGGTTCAGCCAGCCCGAATTGATACCGACCTGATCGACGCCGGTTTGCAGAAAATCCTGAGCTTCGAAATGGCTGCGCGTACGATAGGGGCCGGCGATCGCGTGGACCGGCAGAACTTCGTTCTTCCGGTAGAGTGCGTGCAGATTGACCAGGGCGGGATGGAACGCAAAAAACCCGCCAAGATCGAGCAGGGCTGATTGCTGCGGTATCAAAGCGGCGCGCATGGTTTTCAAGTTTGGATCGCCATAGGGTACCACGGCGGCCATGCCGTCGAGGGCGCCGCGCAGCAACACGACGACGAGGCGCTGCTCCCCGGGCGCGGCGGCGAGGGCGAGTTTCATGCGGCCGGCGGCGGCGATGGTTGCGAGTCCGAGCAGATTTTCACGACGGGTGAGGGTGATTGCCACGACCTATCTCCTCTGGAATTCGGGGGCCGCGAACAGCATGGCCAAAGCCTCGCGCGGCGATCCGGCGGTGGCGATTGCGGTTGCGGTTGCCGGTCTCAACAGCGTGCCGAGCGACGCTCGGGCGAACTCCATCGGGGCGGCGCGCGGGGTGCGGGCGGCGAGAGTGAAACCGAAATCGATCCGTGCGATCACAGCGTCCGAACCCGTCCAATCCGAACCATGGTCGGACCAGCCATCCGGCAACGGCGCCGCCCAAAGCGGTTGGCCCAGTTTTCTGAGCGCGCCGAGATAAAAACCGACCGGCGGATCAGTGATGCCCGTGGCCCGTGCGAGCGATATCGTGAAGTCAAACGGGGTCTTGACCTTGGTCAGCGGCTGCCAAGCGGCCGGCAGGTCGATCAGGGCATCAGCGGCGGCGCCGAGATTGCCCCTGGTCTCCGTCAGCACGGTGGCAAGCCGATCGACCGCGATTTGGGGTGGATGGTCGCCACAGAAATGCCAAGCCAGTTTGGTCGCGAGCGAACGATAAGTGGCGGGATGGGTGGCGAGGAAACGCAGCGCCGCGATGCCACCGGCCTCGCCGGGGGGAAATTGCCGACCGAGCACGCTGTGCGACCCTGGCTCATGCGCGAACGCACGGAACATGAAGCCTGTCGGCTGGTGTTGGGGGTTGATCGACCAGCCGGTAAGCAGCTTGGCCATATTGGTCACATCGCCTTGCGTATAATGCGCGCGGAGGCTCACGGTGTGCAATTCCATGCATTCGCGACCGAGATTTTCATTCAACCCTCGATGAAACCGCAAACCGGCCCTGCTGTTCGGTCCCACCGAGAATGCATTTGACAAATACAGCAGCATCGCCGGATGGCGTTCCGCGGCGAGCACCATATCGGAAAATTGACCGGTGACATGCGGGCGGATCGCTTCACGCACGAACGCGCCGACCAGCGGCGCGATGCCGCCCTGGCGGATCGACGTGGTGAAATGATTGGCCCAGAACCAAACCAGCCGCTCACGAAACGGCGCAGGGGTGGTCACGGCCCAGTCGAGCTGGGTTTTGGCCTCCCGCAGAAATATCGCCCGGCTGATCGGCTTGAAATTGCCCTTCAATGGCCGCCCGCTCTCCAGAATGCGCTTGCGCGCCATGGCGTCATCGCGTCGTGCCTGCAGCCCGTCGGCGCCGGTCGGGAGTGCGGCAAACGAAGCCTCGGCCAATGCCGGATCAGGCCCTTGGAGCTGCGCCCGCAGCCAGCCGCGCGCATCGGGGTCGCTCGGTGGCGCCCCGCCCGCCCCGAAACCAAACCTGATCATGGCGTGTGTCATGTCGCTGTCCATGGGCAACCCATAGCGGACCGGTTCGTCGCGAAGTGTTGCGAAGTGCTACCGATCGTCAGTTCGGGGCATGCGGGGTTTGGAGCGTTCCGGGCGATGCCCAGGCTTTATCGCGCGTCCCTCTCCCCGTATTGCCTCGCTGCTCATCTTGCCCGCATAATCGGGGTGAAAATCCGGAGCGTCGCATGACCGAAACTGATCAGAACCCTTCGCTTTTGGGCCGTATCGCCCGCCTGTTGTGGGGGTTTGTCAAAATCGTGGTGTTCACGCTGGGCGTGATCTTGCTGCTGATTTTTGTCGGTTCGGTTGCGATCGTGCGGCATTTTGAAGCGCAGCACGACAAGCCGCTGGCCAATCATTTCGCCTTGCTGCTCAATCTGGCGAATGCGCCACCCGATGCGGCGGCCCCGCCGGCCCTGCTGCGATTCGGGGTGGCGGCGCGGCCCAATCTGGTTCAGACGATCGAGGCCATCGACCGTGCCGGGCATGACGCGCATGTCACCGGCATTGATATCGAGCTCGGCAGCGGCTGTTGTTCGCTCACGACCGCCGAGGAGCTGCATAACGCGCTCGCGCGCTTCCGCAGCGAGAGCGGCAAGCCGGTGATTGCGCGCGCCATGTCACTCGATGGCGCGTCCGGCCTGGGGGCTTATGTGGTTGCCAGCGCGGCGAGCTCGATCGAATTATCCGAAGCCGGCGATTTCGGCGTCACCGGGCTGGCGCTGCAGACGCCGTTCGCGGCCGGGCTGTTGCAGAAGGTCGGCGTCGACGCGCAATTCGAGCATATCGGCAAGTACAAGACTTATCCACAGCTTTACACGCGCTCGTCGCCCTCGAAGGCGAATACCGAAATGCTCGATAGCCTGGCCGGCTCGCTCTATGACGCGGCTTTGGCGCCGATCGCCGCGCGCCTGCATCAAACCCCCGATCAAGTCAAACAATTGATCGATCAGGCGCCGCTCACGGCCGACCAGGCCAAGGCGGATCACCTGATCGATGCCGTTCTGCCGCTCGATGCGCGGATCGATCATTTTCCCGGCCATACCGCCAGTCTCGCCGATTTCGTCGCTCACGCGCCGGGACCCGCAAGCGGCGCCACCAAGGTCGCGCTGATCATTGCGCATGGAGACATTGAAGCGCCCGCGGCCACCGGCGATGCCAGCAATATCGATCCGCGCCACCTTGCCGATGAGATCGGCGATGCTCTGGACAACAAATCGACCAAGGCGATCATCCTCAGGCTCGATACGCCGGGCGGCACCGTCACCGGTTCAGCGCTGATCGGCGCCGAGGTCGCGCGCGCCCGGACCCTGCACAAACCCCTGATCATCTCGATGGGCGCGCTCGACGCCTCGGGGGGCTACTGGGTTTCCAGCCACGGAGCCGTGCTGGTCGCCGATCCGGCAACACTGACCGGTTCGATCGGGGTCCTCGGCGGCAAGCTGAGTTTCGGTGGCCTGCTCGACAAAATCGGTGTCTCCGTCGCCGGCGCCTCTCGCGGCGCCAATGCGTTGTTCGACAGCCCGACCACGGCGTGGACCAAACCGCAACTTGCGAACCTGCAAGAGATGCTCAATCTCGACTACGCCCAATTTGTCGGCTGGGTCGCCTCTGGTCGTCACATGAGCGCTGCTGAGGTCAACGCGATCGGGCAGGGCCGGGTCTGGACCGGCGTGCAGGCCAAGCAGCGCGGCCTGGTCGATCAGCTTGGTGGCTATCATACCGCGTTCAACGCCGTGCGTGCCGCCCTTAAACTGCCCGTGCATGCTCCGCTTGACATCACCAACGGAAATGCAACCCCAGGCATCCACGCGCTACTGGCGACAATGTTCCAGCGCGCCAATCCGCTCGGCATTGCTGAATTGCCGCCGCAAATGAAGGCCTTGCTGGCGCTTGGCAACTTACATCGTCTCTCGATGCCGCCGATCGAAATTTACTAACAAAACGTTAAATTCTACCCCGGCATAATGAATCCGCCGGGATACTGCCGTCGCCAGCTTTAGAACAAAGCATAAACACCCAATTATCGGGCCGGAGGTGATTTACCGTTCGTTAACGATTCCGATTTGTTGCCCTAAAATTCGAAGAATATCATGATTCAGAGGCATGAAACCCTTTGACGCCCATATTCGCCCATGTTATCCCATGTCCACCCATGGCGACTCGGGTGCGATGGCTTTGGCTGTGCATCCGGCCGTCAGCAGCGAGGCATAACAGGCGAGACGAAGGGGCTGTGACAAAGCCGGATGAGCCAATTTCTCGGCACCCATCAAAACCGGCTGGACGCGAAAGGGCGGGTTTCAATCCCGGCGCCTTTCCGGGCGGAGCTGCGCGGCGAGGCCGAGTCGATCAAGCTGGTGTTTCGTCCCTCGCACAAATACGCCTGCATCGAGGCTTGGCCGGAGCCACGTTTCGCCATGCTCGCCGCACGGCTCGACGGCCTGCAGATATTCAGCGACCAGCATGACGATCTGGCCGAGCTGATCTATGGCGACGCCTATAAACTCGATGCGGATAAGGAAGGCAGGGTATTGTTGCCCGAGAAGCTGATTGCTCATGCCGGGCTGACTGATTCGGTCGTGTTCAAGGGGCGGGGCGATATTTTTCAGATCTGGGAACCCTGTGCCGCCGAGCGCCGCAGTGCGGCGGTTCGCGAACCGTCCCGTGCCGCCACCATGACCTTGCCCGTCGGATTCGTGCCGTGAGCGGTCACATCCCGGTCCTGCGCGACGAGGCGGTGGCGATGCTTGCCCCGCGCGATGGTGGTGTCTATCTCGATGGCACGTTTGGCGGCGGCGGTTATAGCGCCTCGATCCTTGCGGCCGCGGCTTGCTCGGTGTGGGCGATCGACCGCGATCCAGCGGCGATCGCGCGGGGTGCTGCGCTTGCGGCGGCGCATCCGGACCGGCTGCATCTGATCGAGGGTCGTTTCGGCGACCTTCTCGATCTGCTTCGAACGGCCGGGGTTTCCCGGCTGGACGGCGCGGTCTTCGATTTTGGAGTTTCATCCTATCAGATCGATGACGCCGCGCGGGGGTTCTCCTTCCGGGGTGACGGCCCGCTGGACATGCGGATGGGCTCATCGGGTGAAACGGCCGCTCATATCGTCAATACGCGCGGCGAAGCTGAACTCGCTGACATTCTGTATCAATTCGGCGAGGAGCGAGCCTCGCGTCGGATCGCCGCCGCCATCGTCGCCCGCCGCGCCACCGCGAAATTTGAAACCACTGCGGATCTTGCCGGGGTGATCCGCAGTGTCGTGCGCCCGGATAAATCGGGCATCCACCCCGCTACGCGCAGTTTTCAAGCGCTGCGGATCGAGGTCAATCAGGAGCTCGCCGAAATCGAGCGCGGCCTGGCCCAGGCGGCGGCGCTGCTTGCGCCGGGCGGCCGTCTCGTCGCCGTCTCGTTTCATTCGCTCGAAGACCGGCTTGTCAAGCATTTCATGCAGAATGCCACCGGCCGCAGCGCGGCCCCCTCGCGCCACGATCCCTCACATCTGTCGCCGGGCGTGGCGCCGCGGTTCGCGGCGCTGACCAAGCGGGTGATTACGCCGGGCGATGCTGAAATTTCCGCCAATCCGCGCGCCCGATCCGCCCGGTTGCGTGCGATCGAACGGCTTGCCGCATGATCCGCCCGGTCACCTTCATCACCACCATCATGGCGCTCTCATCCGGGGCGTGGATGTTCGTGGTCAAGCACCAGGCCGAGCAACTCGATCGCCAGATCGGCGGCGTCACGGCGCAAATCCGCGGCTCGGAACAGCGCATCCGGGTGTTGCGCGCCGAATGGGCACTCGAGACCGACCCCAATCGCCTCGCCCGGCTCGCCACGATGTTCCTGCCAGAACTCAAACCGATGCTGCCCGACCAGCTGGTCACCTGGTCCGAACTGGCTGATCGTCTGCCGCCGCCCGGTGCCACCATACCCCATCTGCCGTTGCCGCCGCCTTTGCCCGATCAATTGCCGGACACGCCGATGACAACCGCAACCCCTGTTGCACCGCCCGGCCCGATCGCGTCGATCGCGGCGCCCGGCGAAGGGGCGCCGCCGGTCGCGCTGCCGCCGAACGCCGTGCCCGTAGCCAGCGCCCTATCGCCCCCGAGCGCTCATCACGCGCCCGATTTGGCCGCGGCCCATTTGGCTGTCGCCCGCGCGGTCACGAAACCCCACCCCGCACGGCTGATCCACCGGGTCACCGTGGTGCGTCACGCGTTGCCCAAGTCAGATCACCCGGTCCGAAGCCGGCCGATACCGCTTGGCCAGTCGGTTCTGGCGCCGATGCGAACCGTGCGGCCGATGGGCGCGCAGATCATGACCATCAACGCGCAAGCGGCGCCCATGTCGGCACCCATCTCGGCACCGGTGCCCGCCCGGATTTCCCACCCTGTCACACCGCCACCGTCGGCTTCGGTGTTCGGGGGCTATGCGGCCGATCTGCCACCGCCTCGCCCGGTCGCTGGTTCGGCGCCGTGACTCAACCACCACCACCAGACCAAACCCCGAGGCATCTGCCGCGGCGTTCGGGGGCTTGGAATGCTGCGCGTAATCCCGGCGCACCGGAGCAGGGCGCGACGCCACGCGTCGAGCAAATCCGTATCACCACGCCCGATCTGGCCCGCCGCGCCGCACTCGCGGTACTGCAGAAACGCATGGTGTTCGGCCTGTTCGGCTTTCTGTTGATCTTCAGCATCCTGGCCGGGCGACTGATCGATGTCTCGGTGATTAATCCGACCCATCCGGATGAGGCCGCCATCGCCGCCGAATTGCCGCGTACCACGATTCTGCTGCCACCGCCGGCGCGCGCCGAAATCACGGATCGCAACGGCGTCATCCTGGCGGTTTCGCTGCCCGGCGCAGCACTTTACGCCAACCCTAAACAGATCGGCGATCCCGGCGAAGTTGCCCGTCAGATCACCGCCGTCATTCCAACGCTCGATCCCGGCTGGCTGGAATCGCGCCTCGCCGATCGCAAGCGCGACTTCGTCTATCTTGACCGCGAACTGACCGCCGAACAGGAACTCGCCGTCAATCAACTCGGCATCCCGGGAGTCTATTTCGAGAATATCGAGCATCGTCACTATCCTGAGGGCGATCTGGCGGCCCATATCCTCGGCGGCGTCACGCCCGACCAGCGCGGCATTGCCGGTGTCGAACAATATTTCAACAAATCACTCACCGCCGATCCCGAGACCCCCTTGCGCCTGTCGATCGATATCGGTGTCGAGGGTATCGTGCGTCAGGAAACCGAGCAGGCCATGACCGATTATGCGGGCGTTGGTGCCTGCGGGATCGTGATTTCGGCACGGACCGGCCGGGTGCTCGCGATGGCCAGCCTGCCCGATTACAGCGCCGGCTCCCTTGGCACGGCATCGGCGGACGAGCGGTTCAACCGCTGTGTCTCCGGCGATTATGAACCCGGGTCGGTGTTCAAGCTGATGACGCTGTCGATGGCTCTCAACTCCGGCATGATCCACTATTGGGACAGATTCGACACGACCCATCCGCTGCATGTTGGTCGATTCACCGTCACCGATTTCGAGCCCGCCCATATCTGGATGACGGTGCCGCATATTCTTGAAGTGTCCTCAAACATCGGCGCCTCGCGCATTGCCACGATTCTTGGGCCTGAAATTCAGCGAACCTGGCTGAAGAAACTCGGCTTCTTCGGCAAGCCGCCGATTCAGCTGCCCGAAGCGCAACCGGCAATGTACCACCCGAAATCGGACTGGAAGCTATTGACCACCATGACCGTCAGCTTCGGCAACGGCATCGCGATGTCACCGCTGCAACTGATTTCAGCCGTCGTGCCCGTGGTCAACGGCGGCGTGTATTATCCGCCTTCGCTCGACGATCAGGGTCCGCCGCCGGCGGGGGTGCGTGTCATGCGCGCGCAAACATCATTGATCATGCGCAAAATGATGCGCAACGTGGTGGTCGCACCCCAGGGCACCGGCGTTTATGCGCGGGTTCCCGGCTATCTGGTCGGCGGCAAGACCGGAACCGCCCAGGTCGTCGGGCCCAACGGGCGGTATATGAAGCATTTGAACAATGCCTCGTTCATGGCGGCGTTCCCGATGACCGATCCGCGCTACGTGGTCTATGTGTTGGTGCTGCAACCGCACGCGACCAAAAAGATGCTGCCATTCTGCCACGGCTTCACCACCGGTGGCTATGTCGCGGCTCCGGCCGTCGCCAATATCATTGCCCGAATCGGCCCGATGCTCGGTATCATGCCGCTCTCGGGTGACAAATTAGCCGCCGCTGAGGCCCAACTCTCGATCCCGATCGATCCGGGCCCACCGCCGGGCCGGTCGGCGCTGGGACCGGGCCGCCTGTTTCCGCCGGGCGCAAGCAAATACGCTTATATGCTGGCCGGTCAGAAGCCGCCGGCGGTGACCGACGAGGCCGCGCACGACGCCGCCCTCGCCCGCACCGAAATGTGGCAACCGCTGGGTGCAACGGCAGAAACCATCAGCGCCCCCTCAGCCCCGATCATCGGCGGTGCGGTCTCGCATCAGACCATGAACGCCAACTCCCCCTTCACCCATGCGGGGGGATGAGTTGATGAGCCGGCTTGCCGCCATCGCGCAATCACCGCCGGCCTGGACCGTGGCGCGTGATTGCATCATCACCGGCATCACCGCTGACAGCCGCGCGGTGGCGCCCGGTATGGTGTTTGCCGCCCTTCCGGGGACCAGGACCGATGGCCGGCGCTTTATCGCTGATGCCATCGCGCGCGGTGCGGTCGCTATTCTCGCGCCCCCCGACACGATCTGGCCGGATTTCGAATCGTCCTGCCCGCTGCTGGCTGACGCCAATCCGCGCCGCCGCCTCGCTGAAATCGCCGTGGCGCTCACCGGGCCGATGCCGCGATCGATCGCCGCCATCACCGGCACCAACGGCAAGACCTCGACGGTTGATTTTCTGCGCCAGATCATCGAAGCCACCGGCACACCTGCCGCATCGCTCGGCACTCTCGGGTTGGTGGCGCCCGGTTTTCCGGCGGGCGAGAGCCTGACCACGCCGGATCCGGTCACGATTGCCGCCACGTTGGCCCGTTTGAAGGCCGCCGGCATCGATCACGTCGCGCTCGAGGCCTCATCGCACGGACTCGATCAGTACCGGCTCGATGGTCTGCGCCTCGCGGCGGCCGCCTTCACCAATCTGACCCGCGACCATTTGGATTATCACGGCAATCTTGCCCGGTATCGCGACGCCAAGCTCCGCCTGTTCACCGAATTATTGCCACACGACGCGCCCGCGCTCGCCATGGCCGATCTCGACGCGGTTACCCTCGCGGCTCTGCGCGCGCATCGGCCCGACCTCGCGACAGTCGGTGACAATGGTTCAGCGATCAACCTTCGCCGTGCGACACCGGTGCCCGCCGGCCAGGTGTTGATCATCGAGGCCGCCGGACGGCGCCACGAACTCCTCCTCCCCTTGCCAGGTCGTTTCCAGGCCGATAACGCCCTGCTCGCCGCAGGCCTGGCCCTCGCCCTCGGCTTCGAGGCGGCGCTCGACCAGCTCGCGACCCTTGCCCCGGTGCGTGGCCGGTTGGAACGTGTCGGTACGCTCGCCAACGGCGCTGCCGCCTATGTCGATTACGCCCACACGCCCGACGCGCTGGAACGCCTGCTCACGGCGCTGCGCCCCCATGCGACTGGCCGTCTGATCCTGGTCTTCGGCGCCGGTGGTGATCGTGATCGGGGCAAACGCCCGCTGATGGGCGCAGTTGCCGCGCGATGCGCCGATCTCATGATCGTCACCGACGATAATCCCCGCAGCGAAGACCCGGCCGCGATCCGCGCCGCCATTCTCGCCACCTGCCGCGATGCGCACGAAATCGGCGACCGTCGCAAGGCGATCGAAACCGGCCTCGCCATGCTGAAGCCGGGCGATGTTCTCGCGGTGGCCGGCAAGGGTCATGAGCAGGGCCAGACCATCGGCACCACAATCCTGCCGTTCGACGATGCCGCGGTTATCCGTGAGTTCCTGGCATGACCGTGCTGTGGTCCGCCGCCGATCTCGAAATCGCCACGGGCGGTGTCTTTGCGCGTGATCGATTCGCAGTCACCGGCGTCGCGATCGATAGCCGCACCCTGGCGAACGGTGATCTCTTCGTCGCCCTGACCGATTCCCGCGATGGGCATGATTTTATCCCCGATGCCCTGCAAAACGGCGCTGCGGGCGCGCTTGCCTCGCGTGACGACGGCATCGGACCGGTCCTGCTGGTTGACGATCCACAGGCGGCGCTCACCCGCCTCGGCGAATTCGCCCGCGCCCGCGCCACCGCCAAGGTTGCCGCCATCACCGGCAGCGTCGGCAAATCCACCACCAAGGAAATGCTGCGCCGGATTTTCAGCCATTTCGGCGCCACCCACGCGGCCGAAGCCTCGTTCAACAACCATATCGGCGTGCCGCTCACCCTGGCCCGCATGAGCCCGGCCGCAGATTTCGCGGTGATCGAAATCGGCATGAACCATCCCGGTGAAATCGCCCCGCTCGCCGCCATCACCCGCCCGCATGTCGCGATCATCACCAGCATTGCGGCCTCCCATATCGGCATGATGGGCTCGATCGAAGCGATCGCCGACGAAAAGGCCACGTTGCTGCGCGGCCTCGTCGCGGGCGGTGCCGCCATCCTGCCGCGCGGCCCGCATCTGGCGCGGCTGGCCCGCCGCGCGCCGGACGACACCAGCATCATCTCCTTCGGCACCCAGGATCTCGCCGAGGCAAGGCTGATTGCCGCCGACAGCGACCCGCAGGGCGTCGATCTTGCCGCCCGCATCCTCAACCGCGTCGTTCATCTGCGTCTCGCCGCCCCCGGCAGCCACATGGCGATGAATGCGGTCGCCGCTCTTGCCGCCGCCGCGGCACTTGGACTCGATCCCGAAGCCGCCGCCGCGGCGCTCGACGGTTTCGTCCCGCTCGCCGGGCGCGGCGCGCGACGCCGTCTGCGCCTCGGCGATATCGCCATCACAATCATCGATGAGAGCTACAACGCCTCCGCAGCTTCGGTCCGCGCGGCGCTCGACGTGCTCGCTCTGCACGAGGGCCGCCACGTCGTCGTGCTCGGCGACATGCTCGAACTCGGCGACTTTGCGGACCGCGAGCATCGTGACCTTGCCGATCCGGTCGCCGCCGTGGCGGATCTGGTGCTCGCCTGCGGCGAAAAAATGCGACTGATGGCCGATGATCTGCCGGATACCTGCCCGCATCGATGGGCGGACTCAGCAGAGAAACTCGCCCCTCTGGTGCGCGATGCGCTGCGGGATGGCGATGTCGTGCTCGTCAAAGGTAGCTTTGGCTCGCGCATGCGGACGATCATCACCACACTTGAAGCGGCCGCCTGATGTTTTACGCGCTCCTCCTGCCGCATGTGGCCCAATTCCATGTGCTGAACCTGATCCGCTACATCACCTTCAGGGCGGGTGGCGCCTGCATCACCGCCTTGATCGTGAGTTTCTTGCTGGGTCCACGCCTGATCCGCTGGCTCAAATCGCTCCAGCGTCAGGGACAGCCGATCCGCCTCGATGGCCCCGAACGCCATCTGATCGAAAAAAAGGGCACGCCCACCATGGGCGGCTTCCTGATCCTGATCGCGCTGAGCGTGTCGACCCTGCTCTGGGCCGATCTGGAGAACGGTTACGTCTGGGCGGTTCTGATGGTCACGATCGGTTATGGCGCGATCGGCTTCGCCGATGATTTCCTGAAACTGACCAGGCGAAACACCAAGGGCGTGCCAGGAAGGGTCAAGCTGATCTTTCAGGCGCTGATCGGCCTGATCGCCGCGGTTTGGATCACGCATCTGATGCCGGCCTCGATTGCCGATGACCTGGCGGTGCCGGTATTCAAGCATCTGCTGATCCCCTTCGGCTTCGCCTTCCCGCTGATCGCGATGTTCGTCATGATGGGCGCGTCCAACGCGGTGAACCTGACCGATGGTCTGGATGGGCTGGCGATCGTGCCGACCATCATCGCCGCCGGCGTGTTCGCGCTGATCGCCTATCTGGTCGGCAACCGTATCTTTGCCCATTACCTCCAGATCAATTTCGTCCCGGGCACCGGCGAACTCGCGGTGTTCTGCTCGGCCCTGATCGGCTCGGGCATGGGGTTTCTGTGGTACAACGCGCCTCCCGCCGCCGTCTTCATGGGGGATACCGGCTCTCTGGCACTCGGCGGCGCGCTTGGCTCCGTCGCGGTGGCGACCAAAAACGAGATCGTGCTCGCCATCGTCGGCGGGCTGTTCGTGGTGGAGACGGTTTCGGTCATCGTGCAGGTGTTCTGGTACAAGCGCACCGGGCGGCGGGTGTTCTTGATGGCCCCCTTGCATCATCATTTCGAGAAAAAGGGGCTGGCCGAACCGACCATCGTGATCCGGTTCTGGATCGTCGCGATGATCCTCGGCCTCGCCGGTCTCGCAACGTTGAAAATCCGATGAACGATCCGTCAAAAATGTGGCCGTCAAAAATGTGGCCGCCAAAAATATGGCCGCGTGTCTTTGAAGGGCAGGATTTCGCCGTTCTCGGGCTCGGTGACAACGGGTTACCCGCGGCGCAGAGCCTGATGGCCATGGGCGCTCAGGTCATCGCCTGGGACGATGATGCCGCCAAGCGCGACGCCGCCGCCCAACTCGGCATCGCCCTCGCCAAACCCAGCGAGGCCGCGCATCTCGACGCGCTGATCCTCTCGCCAGGCATCCCCCATCACCTGCCCCGCCCGCATCCTGAAGCGGCGGCAATGGTCGCGCGCAATGTCGCGATCCTGAGTGACGCCGAATTGCTCTACCGTGCCGTCCGCGCCGCCGGCAGCCGCGCCCGGTTCGCCGGCATCACCGGTACCAATGGTAAATCGACCACCACAGCGCTGCTCGCGCATATTATCGCCGGCGCCGGCATCCCTGTCGCCAGCGGCGGCAATCTTGGCCCGGCCGCTCTGGCCCTGCCGCTGCTGCCCGATCACGGAATTTATGTGCTGGAAATGTCGAGTTACATGTTGGAGCGAATCGCGACAATGCGCTTCGATGCAGCCGCAATGCTGAACATTACCCACGACCACCTCGACCGCCATGGCAACATGACCGGATACGTCGCTGCAAAGGCAGCGATTTTCGCACGCCAAATCGGGACTGATACAGCGGTCATCGGGATCGATGACGATCCATCACGCGCCCTCGCCGACCAGATCGCCGACCAACCAGCCCGCGTCATCCGCATTTCCGGCCATCAAACCACCGATATCTATGCCGATCAGCGTATCGTGAATGATCAATTTGGTCTGATCGCAGACCTGTCAACCGCGCCGGCGCTGCGCGGCACCCATAATGCCCAAAACGCCGCCGCGGCGACCGGCATGGCGCTCGCACTCGGCATCGATCGCACGACCATCGCCAACGCCATGGCCAGTTTCCCCGGCCTGCCACATCGCCAAAAATGGATTGCCAGGGTCGGCGCCGTCGACTTCATCGATGACAGCAAAGCGACAAATGCCGATGCCGCCGCACGCGCCCTCGATAGTTTCGATCGCGTGGTCTGGATTGCCGGCGGCCTCGGCAAGGCCGGCGGCATCGACTCGCTGACCCCATGGTTCAGCCATGTCGAGCATGCTCTCCTGATCGGCCGGGATGCCGCGACCTTCGCAACCACCCTCGCCCGCCACAAAGTACCGTTCGAGATCGTTGAAACGCTCGACCGTGCGGTGCCGGCGGGTTACGCCGTGGCGACCCGGCGCGGCATTCAGACGGTGCTGCTCGCTCCCGCCGCCGCCAGTTTCGACCAATTCGCGAACTACGCCGAACGCGGTAGGCACTTCGCCGCCCTTGTGCACGCGCTGGCCAAACCGCGGGGGAACGGCTGATGCCGGTTCTCTCCCGCGCGGATACCTCGATCGTCGGTCGCTGGTGGTGGAGCATCGACCGCGTGATGCTCACCGCCCTGATCCTGCTGGTCGGGATCGGCTATGTGCTGGCCCTCGCCGCCACCCCGGCCACCAATCTGGCCCTGTCCGATCCCCGCACCATCGTGATGATCAAACAGATTATCTATCTCGCGGTCGGCGCCTTCATCATGCTCGGCACCTCGATGCTCGACCTCAAGCAGGTCAAACTCGCCGCCCTCGGCATCGGCATCGTGTTTCTCATCCTCACGGCGTTCACCCTGGTCCATGGTGTCGTGATCGATGGTGGTCGCCGCTGGATCGCGCTCCCCGGATTCACGATCCAGCCATCGGAATTCCTCAAGCCGGCGTTGATCATCGCGACCGCCTGGCTCCTCGCGGAACGTCGCCGCACGCCCGGTTTTCCGGGGATGCTCGCCGCGTTCGGTCTCAACGGTCTGGTGCTGTTGATTCTGTTGCGTCAACCCGATGTCGGGTCGACCGCGCTGGTCGCCTCGACCTTCTTTGCCCAACTTTTTCTTGACGGGCTCAACCTCTACTGGGTCGGCGTCGCCGTCGCCGGGTTCGGCGTTTCGGGATTTGCCGCCTTCGAATTCATCGCCCATGTCCACACGCGCGTGATGCTGTTCCTGCATCCCACCAAGGATAAAGCCTACCAGGCGATCACCGCCCTCTCCGCCTTCGGCAACGGCGGCCTCTGGGGGCGTGGCCCCGGCGAGGGTCAGGTGAAACACTATCTGCCGGATGCCCGCGCCGATTTCGTGTTCGCCGTCGCTGGCGAGGAATTCGGCCTGATCGTCTGCCTCGGGATCATTCTGATCTTCGCCGTCATCGTGCTGCGCGGCCTCGCCCGCATCATGCGCGAAACCGACCTCTTCGTCGCGCTCGCCGCATCGGGCCTGTTGGTGAGCTTCGGCCTGCAGGCCTTCATCAACATGGCCTCGTCCCTGTCGCTGATCCCGACCAAGGGCATGACGCTGCCCTTCATTTCCTATGGCGGCTCGGCAGTGCTCGCGGTCGGGCTGCACATGGGCTTCCTGCTCGCCCTCACACGTAAGCGCAACCACGCCGAACGCGCCGCCGAGCGCGGCCCCGGCATGGGTGTGCAGGACCGGATGGCATGAGGGGTTCGATGCTGAAACCCATCGTCATCGCGGCGGGCGGCACCGGCGGGCATCTGTTCCCCGCCGAAGCGGTCGCCGATCTGCTGATGCAGCGTGGCGAGCGCGTGGTCCTGATGACCGATCATCGGTCCAGCGCGTCGAAATCTTCGGTATTCGCCAGTTGCGAACAGCATGTTCTCGACGGCGCCGGCCTCGCTGGCCGCGGCCCCGCGCAAATGGCCGCCGGACTCCGCCAACTCGCGCGCGGCACGAGAACCGCGCGAAACCTGCTCGCCACGCTCGATGCGTCGGCCCTGATCGGCTTCGGCGGCTACCCTTCGGTTCCCCCGATCGTGGCGACCCTTGGGCTGCACCACCGCCCCGCCGTTATTTTGCATGACCAGAACGCCATCCTCGGCGGTGCCAATCGCCTTCTTGCCCGTTTTGCCGACCATCTCGCGATCAGCTTCGCAAATACCCAGGCCGTGCCACGCCGGATCAAAACCACGCTGACGGGCAATCCGGTCCGCCCGGCGGTCGCGCAACGGGTCGCCTCGCCCTACGCGGCGCCGGCCGATCGCATCAACCTGCTGGTGCTCGGCGGTTCGCTGGGCGCACGGATTTTCGCCAGCCTGATCCCCGCCGCCCTGGCATCCCTGCCTGAACCGCTCCGCCGCCGCATTGACCTGACCATGCAATGCCCGCAGGCCGAAATCGCGGATGCCGAAGCCATGCTCGACCAGGCCGGGATCGCCAGCCGCCTCGCCCCGTTCTTTGCCGACGTCGCCCCTCGCATCGCCGCCGCCCATCTCGTCATCGCCCGCGCCGGCGGATCGACGGTTGCCGAACTCGCGGTGATCGGCCGGCCGGCCATTTTTATCCCCCTCGCGATCAATGCCGACCAGCGCCACAACGCCGATGCCATCGCGCGCAAGGGGGGCGCGATCCGGCTCGATCAATCGAGCCTCACCCCACCGGTTCTCGCGCGCGCGTTCGAAACCCTTCTGGCCGAACCAGGTCGTCTCGCCGCCATGGCCCAGGCCGCCGCCCATTGCGGTATCGCGGATGCCGCCACCCGTCTCAGCGATCTGGTGCAATCCTGTGTGACGGAGCGCACGTCATGAGAGCGATGCCGCTCGGGATCGGAATGATCCATTTCGTTGGGATCGGCGGTATCGGCATGTCGGGTATCGCCGAGGTGCTGCACAATCTCGGCTATTCGGTGCAGGGTTCCGATATTGCCGAAAGCCCCAATGTGCAGCGCCTGCGCGCCGCCGGCATTCCGGTGGCCATCGGTCACGCCGCCGCCAATCTCGGTGCTGCCCAGGTCGTGGTGATCTCCACCGCCGTGCCGCGCGACAATCCCGAAGTGCAGGCGGCGCGCAGCAAGCTCATCCCCATCGTTCGCCGCGCCGAAATGCTCGCCGAACTGATGCGGCTGCGCTGGTCGGTCGCCATCGGCGGCACCCACGGCAAAACCACGACGACCAGCATCGTCGCCGCCGTGCTCGACGGCGCAGGTTTCGATCCCACCGTGATCAACGGTGGCATCATCAATGCCTATGGCACCAATGCCCGCCTCGGCACCGGCGACTGGATGGTGGTCGAAGCCGACGAAAGCGACGGCAGCTTCCTCCGCCTGCCGTCGGTCATCGCCGTCGTCACCAATATGGACCCCGAACATCTCGACCATTGGGGGACCCGCGAAGCGATGGAGGCAGGCTACCGCCAGTTCGTATCCAACATTCCCTTCTACGGTTTCGCGGTTCTCTGCATCGATCATCCGGCGGTGCAGCAGATGATCCCCGATCTGTCGGATCACCGGCTGATCACCTATGGGTTTTCACCCCAGGCCGATGTGCGCGCCGAGCGGATCATGTCCGATCGCAACGGGGCCACCTTCGAGGTTCGACTGTCGGATCGGATCGGCGGCAAATCCCGCCGCCTTGGTCCATTCCGGCTGCCGATGCTGGGCAACCACAACGTCGCCAACGCCCTCGCCGCGATCGCCATCGGCATCGAAATGGAGATTCCGGAAACCGATCTGCGCGCCGCCCTCGCGGGTTTTGGCGGTGTCAAACGCCGGTTTACCAAAACCGGCGAGGTCGGCGGTGTCACCGTCATCGATGATTACGGTCACCATCCGGTCGAGATCGCCGCCGTGCTCAAGGCCGCGCGCCAGGCCGGCGCGCGCGAGGTCATCGCCGTGGTTCAGCCGCACCGGTATTCCCGCCTCGCCTCGCTGTTCGAGGATTTCTGCACCTGCATGAACGATGCCGATACCGTCATCGTCGCGGATGTCTATGCCGCCGGCGAGCAACCGATCGAAGGCGTCGACCGGGACGCGCTGATCGATGGATTGCGCGCGCATCAGCACCGTGCCGTGGTGCCGCTCGCCAGCCCCGATCATCTGGCCGAAATGATCAAGGCGATCGCCCGCACCGGCGATTTCGTGGTCTGTCTCGGCGCCGGCAGCATCACCCAATGGGCGCAGGCGCTGCCGGCTCAACTCCAGGCCCTGTCGCGCGGACCGGGAGGGACGCGATGATGGCCGCCACACGCCGCGCCGACTGGCGTGACACCCTGCCGGTTCCACGTGGCCGGGCGGCGTTCGATGCGCCGCTGGGCGCCGCCACCTGGTTCCGCGTCGGCGGCGCGGCCGATTATCTGCTCCGCCCACGGGATACCGAGGATCTCGCTCAATTCCTCGCCGCCCTCAGTCCGGAACTGCCGGTCACCATCATCGGCGCGGCCTCCAACCTGATCATACGTGACGGCGGCGTTCCCGGCATCGTGATCAAACTGGCCCGTGGCTTTGCCGATATTTCGATCGAACCCGACGGCCTCATCGCCGGCGCCGCGGCGCTCGACATCACCATTGCCGAACACGCCGCCGCCGCCGGGCTTGCCGGCCTCGAATTCCTCTCCGGCATTCCCGGCTCGCTCGGCGGCGCCGTCGCGATGAATGCCGGCGCCTATGGCGGCGAGATCAGCGACGTGCTCGACTGGGTCGAGATCGTCGGACGGGATGGCCATATCGCGCGCTACAGCGCCGCCGATCTGGCCCTGTCCTATCGTCACGCCACGCTGCCACCCGGCGGCGTGGTCGTTCGCGCCCGCCTAGCCGCTGAACCGGGCGACCCGACCGCGATCACCGCGAAAATGGCGCAGATCCGCACCAGTCGTGAGGCGAGCCAGCCCATCCGCGCCCGCACCGGCGGCTCGACCTTCCGCAACCCCGAAGGCTACAAGGCGTGGCAATTGATCGATCAGGCCGGTTGCCGCGGGCTGAGGATCGGCGATGCGCAGGTTTCCGAAAAGCACTGCAATTTCCTGATCAATCGCGGCTCGGCCAGTGCCGCCGACCTCGAGGCGCTCGGCGATGCCGTCCGCGCCCGCGTTCAGGCTGAAACCGGCATCGCCCTGCATTGGGAAATCAAGCGCATCGGCATTCCGCAACGGGGGCGCGCATGACGCGCCCGATGGTCAAGCGCGTCGCCGTGCTGTTCGGCGGCATCTCCGCCGAACGCGAGGTCAGCCTCGCGTCCGGGCGACAGGTCATCGCGGCGCTCGAATCGGTCGGCTACGCGGTGCAGCCGATCGACGTCGGCACCGATCTCGGCGCGGTCATCGCCCAGCTGACGCCGCCGCCCGATGCCGTGTTCAACGCCCTGCACGGCCGCTTCGGCGAAGATGGCACCATCCAGGGCGTGCTCGATTACATGGGCATCCCCTATACCCATTCCGGTGTCCGCGCGTCCGCCATGGCGATGGACAAATCCGTCGCCAAGGCGACCTTCGCCGCCGCCGGACTGCCCCTTGCCCGGCACCGCATCGTTCCCCGCGAAGATCTCGCGGACACCGATCCGTTGCCGCGCCCCTATGTGTTGAAGCCCGTCAACGAAGGCTCCTCGGTCGGCGTGTTCATCATCCGCGACGGCGATAATCGCCGCGCCGACATCGCCCGCGACTGGCATTTCGGCGACATGGTGATGGCCGAGGAATATATCGCCGGCCGTGAGCTCACCGTCGCGGTGCTCGATGGCCGCGCCCTGGCCGTTACCGAGATTCTCTCGGACGGTTTTTACGACTATGTCGCCAAATACGCCGAGGGCGGCTCGCGTCACGACATTCCCGCCCGCATCGCCCCCGCCATCACCGCGCGGGCCAAGGATGTCGCGGTTGCCGCCCATCACGCGCTCGGCTGCCGGGGCGCCAGCCGCGCCGATTTCCGCTATGACGACGAGACCGACCGGCTGGTCCTGCTCGAGGTGAACACCCAGCCCGGCCTGACGGCAACGTCGCTGCTCCCCGAGCAGGCCGCCTATTGCGGCATGGATTTCCCGGCTCTCTGCATCTGGATGGTGGAGCACGCCGCATGTCGCGTGTGAAATCCCGCAAACCGAAAATCCAGGATCGCCCGAGCACGCGAACCCTGCTGCTGCGACGCTTCCGCAAATCGGGCAAACCCGCCGTGATCGCCGGCGTCGTCATTGCCATGCTCGTCATCGCGCCGTTCGGACTGCGCGGGGCGTCGAGCCTGATCCGGCCGATCCATCGCGACCTTGCCGATCTCCTCGCCGATGGCGGCATGCGTGTCGAACATATCGACATCACCGGCGCCACCACCACGCCGCGCGCCTCGGTCGAACGCGCGCTGGATCTGAAACAAGGCATGCCCATCCTGGCGTTTTCGCCCCATGCGGCCGCCGTGCGCATCGCCGCACTCGGCGCCGTCCGCAGCGCCACGGTCGAACGCATCCTGCCCGACACGGTGCGGGTCAATGTGATCGAGCGCCGCCCGGTGGCGATCTGGCAGAAGCCCGACAACAGCTTCGCCCTGATCGGCCCCGATGGCACGGTATTAGCCGGCCATGATGCCGCCGCCGCCCGCGCGCACGATCCTGGCCTGCCCTTACTCGTCGGCGCCGGCGTGCCGGAGCATGCCGCCGCCCTGCTGGCGCTGCTGAAACGCTACCCATCGATCGCCAAACATGTCGTCGCGGCCGAGCGAATCGACAATCTACGCTGGAACCTCCTGCTCCGCGATCACACGACGGTCAAACTGCCCGACCAGCACGCGGCCGCGGCGATGGCCCGTCTGGTGCAGGCCGATGACCGGATCGAATTGCTGGAGCGTCCGGTGCGCACGATCGATCTGCGCCTGGCCGATCGCCTCGTGGTCCGCCCGTATCCCAAAGGTTTCATCACCGACGCCGCACCATCATCGGGCCACCAGTCATGAAAAGGACCGCAGCATGAACGACATGTCTCGTCGCGCGGCACTTCCGCCACAGAAAGGCGACGCGAGGCCGGATACCGCCCGCCCCCGCCCGGCGCGCTCCGGCCCGTTCGGCGTGCTCGACATCGGCTCCACCAAAATCGCCTGCCTGATCGGCCGCGCTGAGTCCGATGGCAGGCTGCGCGCGCTGGGGTTCGGCTGGCAGAAGGGCAGGGGGATCAAATCGGGCGGCATCGTCGATCTCGACGAGGCGGAACGCGCGATCCGCGCCGCCGTCGGCGCCGCCGAGGATCAGGCCGACATGCGGCTGAAATCGGTGATCGTGAACCTCTCCTGTGGTCAGCCGGAATCGCGCCTGTTCAACGTGCAATGGCCGATCGATGGCCGCGCGGTCGCCGGTGATGACATCCGCCGCGTCGTGCGCGAGGCAAGATCGCGCGCCGCCTCGGAAGGCCGCGGCACGATCCACGCGCTGCCGCTCAATTTCGCGACCGACGAGACCGGCGGCGTCGCCGATCCGCGCGGGTTGTATTGCGATACGCTGACCTCACAGCTGCATGTCATCGATGCGGCGACCACCGCGATCAAGAGTCTCACCGCCTGCCTCGAACGCTGCGAGCTGGAAATTTCCGGCATGGTCTCCGCCCCCTTCGCCTCGGGCCTCGCGACGCTGGTGGCCGATGAGCGCGAACTCGGCGCGACCGTGATCGACATGGGCGGCGGCACCACCACGATTTCGGTCTTCGCGGAGAACCATCTGCTCCATACCGCGCAACTGCCGATCGGCGGCATTCACGTCACCAACGATGTCGCCCGCCTGCTGTCCACCCAGGTCGCCCACGCCGAACGGTTGAAGACCCTGTATGGCACCTGCCAGGAAAGCCCGGACGATGCGCGCGAACTGCTGCCGGTGCCGCTGGTCGGCGAGGCGGAGCATCAGATCGCGAAAGTGCCGCGCAGCGCGCTGGTCTCGATCATCCGCCCCCGCATCGAGGAGATTTTCGAACTCGCGCGCGACCGGATCGAAACCTCCGGCCTCGGCCGGGCCGCCGGGGCGCGGGTCGTGCTGACCGGCGGTGCGGCCCAGCTGGTCGGCGCGCGGGAACTCGCCGCGCATATTCTCAACCGCCAGGTCCGCCTCGGCCGGCCGTTCGGGGTGATCGGCCTGCCCGACGCCGCGACCGGACCGAATTTCGCCACCTTGATCGGGTTGCTCGCCTTCGCCACCGGCGACGGCCAGACCATGCACGATCTCGATTTCACCGCCGAAACCCCGAACGGGGTGCTTGCCCGCCTCATCGCCTTCCTCAAACGGCGCCTCTGAGATGACGCGCCCCGATTTTTACCCCGTCGCAAAACGCACAACGCCCGCCTGCCAGGAGATGCAGCCATGACTTTGAACCTCACCATCCAGAAAACCAGCCACACCGATTTCACCCCGCGCATCACGGTCATCGGCGTGGGCGGCGGCGGCACCAACGCGGTCAACAACATGATCGCGCTCAATCTGCCTGGCGTCGATTTCGTGGTGGCCAACACCGATGCGCAGCAGCTGCTGCTCTCGCGCGCGGAACGGCGCATCCAGCTTGGCCCGCACATCACGCAGGGCAACGGTGCCGGCGGACGCCCGGAAGTCGGCAAGGCCTCGGCCGAGGAAGCCGCCGAGGATCTCGCCCGGCATCTCGATGGCGCGCATATGGTGTTCATCACCGCCGGCATGGGCGGCGGCACCGGCACGGGGGCTGCCCCGGTGATCGCGCGGATGGCGCGTGAGCGGGGCATCCTCACCGTCGGCGTCGTGACCAAGCCGTTCTCGTTCGAGGGCCGGCGCCGGCTCAAATCGGCCGATGAGGGCATCACCGAGTTGCAGAACTACGTCGATACGCTGATCGTCATTCCGAACCAGAACCTGTTCAAGGTCGCCAACGAGCGCACCGGCTGGAAGGAAGCCTTCGAAATGGCCGACCATGTGCTCTACATGGGTGTGCGCGGTGTCACCGATCTGATGGTGGTGCCCGGCATGGTCAATCTCGATTATGCCGACATCCGTTCGGTGATGTCCGAAATGGGCAAGGCGATGATGGGCACCGGCGAGGCCGAGGGCGAAGACCGCGCGATCCGCGCCGCCGAGGCCGCGATTTCCAACCCGCTGCTCGAAGACACCAACATGAAGGGCGCGCGTGGCCTGCTGATCAACATCACCGGCGGTTCGGACCTGACGTTGTTCGAGCTCGATCAGGCGGCCAACCGCATCCGCGAGGAGGTCGACGAGGACGCCAACATCATGGTCGGCATGGCGCTCGATGAAAATCTCGGTGGCCGCGTGCGGATTTCAGTGGTGGCGACCGGCATCGACTCCGCCGCCCCGGCGCAATCCGAGCGGCCGAAACTGGTCGCAATGGGCGGCGGCGGCGTGATGAGCGATGCGGTTGCCGGCGGTAACGTCCATCAAGCCGCGCCGGCATCGCAACAGCCGGTGCTCAACGTGGTGCCGCAGCAGCCGCCCGCGCAGCATCAGGTGCCGCAGCAACAGGCGTTCCAGCCCCAGGCGATGCAGGCCCAGGCGATGCAGGCCCAACCCTATCAGGACGCGCCGATGCGCGCCCCGATTTCCGCCCCGGCCGCCTACCGCGAGGCACCGCGCGCCGCCGCCGAACCTTCCCGCAAAGGCAGCCTGTTCAGCCGGATGACCAGCGGGTTCCGTGGCGCCGCCGCCCCCCAGCCGATGCCGCAGGCCGAGCCGCAGCGCCACGCGCCGCAATCGGCCTATGTGATGCCGCAGGAACCGGCACCGGCCCACCAGGCCGCCCCCGCCCAGCCGGTGCAGCCGCATTTCGCGCAACCTGCGCCGCAGGCTGAGCCGCGTCCGGCCGTGCGGCTCGCCCATAACGAGGAAATCGGGATCGACATCCCCGCCTTCCTCCGCCGCCAGCAATCCTGACCCTGCACCCGTCCCAACGGCGCCGATCACGACAATCGGCGCCGTTCTCGGCGGAGATGCTCCGCCAGATCGAACGGCGCGGCCTCTCCCGGGCCGGCCTGTCCGATATTTTTCATGTGCTGATGACGATGCGCCTGCCCGTTCTGCTGGGGCTGATGGCGCTCGGCATTTCGATGATGAATTTGATCTTCGGCGCCATCTACTGGTTCGCCGGCGGCATCGGCGGTGCGCGGCCCGGTAATTTCGGCGATGCGTTCTTCTTTTCGGTCCAGACCTTCTCGACCGCCGGCTACGGCGTATTCTATCCGAAAACCGTGACGACCAACGCGATCGCCAGTGTCGAAATCATCACCGGCGTGCTCTCCACCGCTCTCGCCACCGGCTTGCTGTTCGCGCGGCTGTCGCGGCCACAGGCGCGCGTGATGTTCTCGAATATTGCTGTGATCCATCCTTATCACGGCGTGCCCACCCTGATGTTCCGCGCCGCCAACCGACGGCGCAATGCCCTCACCAACGCGCGCATGACCGTAACCATGATCCGTGATGACACCGACCCCGAGGGCATCGCGCTGCGCCGCCTGATCGACCTCGTGCTGGAGCGTGACGAGTCACCGGCCTTTGCGCTGTCCTGGACCGTCATTCACCGCATCACCGAGACCAGCCCTTTGTTCGGCCTCAACGCCGCCGCCCTGGCGCGCGAGCATTGTGTGCTGCTGTGCGTTCTCACCGGTCTCGACGACACGCTGCTCGCCACCGTCGCCGCCCGCCACGTCTATGACCATGCCGACATCCGCTTCGGCGCCCGGCTCGCCGATATTTTCGATCGCACGCCCGACGGCAGCCTCGCGATCGACTATACGAAATTCCACGACACCGAAGATTGACCTCGACAGATCGTCCGTCCTGGCCCAATAACGTTGGCCGGCAACCGTTCGCGCAGGAGGGCATCATGACCGTCATTGTTGATCGCCCCGGCGCCCGAGGCGCCCCACCGCCCCGCGCCTGACGAACCCGGTTCATCAGGCCCGACTGCGACTTTCATCGAACGGAGCCTGATCGTCATGGACGATATCGACCATCTGGGCTGGAGCCCCGCGCTCGCCCACGCCTTTGCCGACACCGCCGCACCCGGCCAGATTGCCGGGCGGATCATCGCCCACCATCGCGGCCATTATGAACTCACTTACGCCGGCGGCACTCTCCATGCGCAGTGTGCCGGGCGGATGCGTCATCACGACGACGGGCTCGGCCTGCCGGTGGTGGGTGATTTCGTGATCGCCCGTATCGAGGCCGGGGCGGCGACGATCGATGCCATCCTGCCGCGCCGAACCAAATTCGCCCGCGCGGTCGGCGATCTGACGCGGCACGATGTCGCGAAGGGCGAGCAGATCATCGCGGCCAATATCGATTATGTGTTCATCGTGACCGGGGCGGATGCCGATTTCTCGGTTCGCCGGCTCGAACGCCTGCTCGGCGCCGCCTTCGGTTCAGGGGCCATCCCGATCATCGTGCTGACCAAAATCGACCTCGGACTGGCGCCACCGATGATCGCGCAACTCGCCCTCGAAGCGCCCGGTGTCGCGGTTTATCAGGTCTCGAACGCAACGGGCGAGGGGATCGCGCCGCTGCGGGGGTTGATCGGGCATGGCCGCACCGCGCTGCTGGTCGGCTCATCGGGCGTCGGCAAATCGAGCCTGGTCAACCGGTTGCTCGGCATGGAGCGTCAGGCGACGTCCGTAACCGATAACAACGGTCGTGGCCGGCACACCACCACCAGCCGGGATCTGTTCCTGCTCGATGGCGGCGGCATGATCCTCGATACGCCCGGCATCCGCGCCATCACGCAATGGCAAACCGACGGCATCGAGGACGCCTTCGCCGACATCGCGGCCGTCGCCGCCGACTGCCGCTTCGCCGATTGCCGACACCAGACCGAGCCCGGCTGTGCCGTCCAGACCGCCATCGCCGCCGGCACGCTCGATGCACGCCGACTCGCCGATTACGCCAGGCTCGACCATGAACTCAAAGCCCTGGCACGTCGGGGCGACAAGCGCGCCGAAGCCGCTCAGACGCGCCAGAAGCGCATACTCACCGCGTCACACCGCAAACGTCCACCGCCGTGATCAGATTATGAATCCTGGCACCAGCGAAAACATTTTGTCAGGATTTTTTACACTCCCGGAGACGAATATTTCCAAGACTCTGATTTAAAACAATAAAATATCTGGCACCGAAATTGCTTAACAACAAGCCTACAAAGTCTGCGCGTGCAGATACCGTCTCACCGCTCCGATCGAGCCCTCCAGGAAAGCCTCTTTGATGCATCTCTCCCGCTGCGCCCTTACCCTCGTCGCCACGATGCTCGCCGGCATCGGCTTCGCCCAGGCGACAC
Organism: Acidiphilium sp.; assembly: GCF_049977125.1. Lineage (NCBI taxonomy): Bacteria > Pseudomonadati > Pseudomonadota > Alphaproteobacteria > Acetobacterales > Acidocellaceae > Acidiphilium > Acidiphilium sp. The sequence goes on from NZ_JBMFGY010000027.1 coordinate 29,148, forward strand.
CGATCGCGCCAAATCTGATTACCAATGGCTCGTTCGAAAACCCGAGCGTCGGTAGCGGCTACCAGATCTTCACCAACGGCAACGTGCCTGGCTGGACCAGCAATCACAACGAAATCGAAATCGACTACAGCAACATTCTCGGCGGCCCGGCTTATGCGGGCAGGCAGAGTGCCGAATTGAACGGAACCACCTTCGATACCATCAGCCAGACCGTAACCGGCCTCACGCCCGGTGCGCTCTATACCCTGTCATGGGCCTATGGGAGCCGCCCCGGCTACGGGCCGCAACAGACCAGGGTGAGCTTCGGCGGCGAGACCATCACAACGGATGCCAGCACCGGCGCCGCCGCATCCTCGCTCGACTGGATGCTGAACACCTTCGTCGTCAGCGCCGATGCCTCATCAGAAACCCTGAGTTTCGCGGCGCTGAACCTCCCCGGCTACAATCCCAGCGGCGGCAATGAAATCGACGCCGTCTCCCTGATCGCCGTTCCCGAACCCGGCTCACTCGCCCTGCTCGGCACGGCCCTGATCGGCCTCGGACTGATCAGCCGCCGCCGCGCCCGCACAAGCAAGCGATAAGGCAACCGCCGCTCCGACTGAACCAGCCCGGTTCAGTCGGATCGACAACGAACGGCTTGTCACTCAAGCATTCAGGCCCTTACGTAGTCTGGGCAAAACCACCCCGGCACGATCCGCCGAAACCGACCGGTAGCGGTGCGCCCCCGCCGAACAACGACGTGAGCATCACCGATCGCCGCCCCTCCTATTTGCCGGTCGGCGGCAATGCTGCGAAATATTCCGATACCGCTTTGATCTGCGCGGGGCTGAGCATCACCGCAATATTATGCATCAGGTGCACATCGGTTTCGCTCCGCGAGCCGCTCTGCCAATCGGTCAACTGGGCCGCGATATAGGCGGCGGGTTCACCGGCCAGCCGGGGAAACGCCGGCGCCACGCCCAGGCCCCCTGCGCCATGGCAGGAATCACAAGCCGGAATCGCATGATCCGTGCCGATCCCCGCTCCGTTCATCGCGAGTGTCGCCCCGGTAGCATCACTGGGCGCCGCCGGCAGCGCGGTCGGCGCGATCGCCGGCAGATCATGATAATAGGTGGCGATCGCCCGGCGATCCGCCGCGGTCAGGCCGAGCGCGAAGCTCTTCATGATCGCATTGCGCCGGGTGCCATGTTTGAACGCGTAAAGCTGCTGCTCCAGATATTCGGTCGGTTGACCCGCGAGCGCGGGGAAACCGGCAACCGGATTGCCCATGCCATCGGCGCCATGACAGCCGGCACATTGCGCCACCTGCGGCGGTGGCGCCGCCTGCGCGGTGCCCAGCCCCCCGGCGATCAGCGCTGCGGCCACCACGAATATTCCTGCTTTGATCATTCTGTTAAGTTCCCATCCGTTGTTTGTTGAACGATCTACACTGTCGGACCGTCCTGATCCATCCGGCACGCTGAAGGCGCCGGCGGCACCGGCAGTGTGATGCTCGGTGTCAGGCTGAAATCGGTACAAGCCGGCCCCTCGATCGTCCCGGCCAGCCCGGTCCCGTTCGGCCCGACCGTGCCGGACAGGGCGGCCCACACATAGAACGGCGGCCGTGCCAGCCAACGCGTCGGCTTCAGCACCAACCGCCGCGTCGCCGCATCGAAATGCCCATGCATCGAAAAACACCCTTGAGGCACGCCAGGATTGCTGGCCAGGGCATGGAAATAAAACACCGCCCGCACACTGGTCGGGCTGAGGGCGGTTATTTGCAGCGCCAAAGCGGTCTTGCCTTGCGCGCATGTGTATTGGCCCTGCCACAACCCGATCGGCGGCAGCGACGATGCCCCGGCACCCCCGATGAGACTCAAGGCAAGCCCGCATCCTGCCGCGAAACCCCTCATGATCGACCTCTCCGCCCTCCTATCTGGGTTGCCGCGCGATTTCGTCTATGTTCCGGTCACCGCCCGGGTCACGATCGCCGGGGTCAGCACCTGCGGCAGCACCTTTTCCGGGGCATGGTCAGGCGGATAATACACATAGATCGGCACGCCATCCCGCCCATGCGCGGCCAGATAGGTGGTGATGGCCGGGTTCTGCCGGGTCCAATCGCCCATCATCAAGGTTACGTGATGGGCACGAAACAACCGCTGTATCGATGCCGGGTCGAGCGCGACCCGCTCATTGACCTGGCAGGTGATGCACCACGCCGCCGTCATATCGACCAGAACAGGCTGCCCCGCCGCGCGCAGGGCGGCGAGTTTGGCGGGTGAAAACGCCACCGCCCCGGTCACCTGCAAACCATGCCCCCCCGTGCCCGCCGCCGCCGTCGCGGTGACGCGCGCGAGCAACACCCCGGTCGCGACCACCGCCAGCACCGCCACCCCCCGCGCCACGATGCCGCGAAACCGCAACAACCAGAGCGCGAATCCAAGCAACACCCCGCCCGCGCCAACGATCAACACGCCTGAGGCGCCGGCCTCCAGCGCCATCACCCAGAGGAGCCAGATCGCGGTGGCAAACATCGGAAACGCCAGGAACTGGCGCAGCACATCCATCCAGGCGCCCGGCCGGGGCAACACCCGCGCGATACCGGGAACGATCGCGATCGCCACGAAGGGCAGCGCAATGCCGAGGCCGAGTGCGGCAAAAATACCCAATCCAAGGATCACGGGAGCGGCAAGCGCCGCGGCGAGCGCGCCGCCCATGAACGGGGCGGTGCAGGGCGTCGCCACCACCACCGCCAGCAGCCCGGTGGCGAAGCTGCCGAGCAACCCGCCCCGCGCCGCCAGCCCGGACCCAAGATTTTCCATGCCGGAAATTTCATACATCCCGGCGAAATTCAGCCCGATCGCGAACACCAGCCACGCCATCACCGCGATGAACACCGGCGACTGGAACTGAAATCCCCAGCCGAGCGCGCTGCCCCCGGCGCGAATCGCCAGCAGCACCCCGCCCAGCACCATCATCGCGAGCACCGCGCCCGCCGTATAGGCCATCGATTCCCGCCGCGCCTCGGCGCGATCGTTGCGCCCGAAACGGGCAACCGCCATCGCCTTGATCGCCAGCACCGGAAACACGCAGGGCATCAAATTCAGGATCAGCCCCCCCAGCAGCGCGGCACCGATCCAGACCAACCACGGCGTCGTGACCAGTGGCGCGGGCGGCGAACCCGGCGCCGCCGCGACGGTCAGCGCCTGGGTCTGCCCGGCCGGATCGGTGATTTCGAGCACGCCCGCAAGCGCCGTGAGCGGTTTTGCGGCATCGGCGGGTTTCAGGCCGAGGGTGAACCCGTTCGCGACATATCCAAGCTTTTGCGGTGCCGCATTCACAATGACGCCCGGATCATCCGGGTAGAAATGCGCCGATTTCACCACCGCCCGGCTGAGTCCCGCCCCGGTGATCGCCAGCGTTCCATCCGGCGCGATGATCGCCCTGAACGGCGAGGGACGCGGCATCGCCGCCGCCGCCGCCGCAAACAGCGGCGCCTGGGCCGAGGGCCCGGTGCCGCCCGGCAGCGTGAGCGTGAACCGCCCATGCTCCGGCACGCAAATCTTGGGATCGCACACCAGCCAGTTCGCCGTCGCGTCGATGCTCGAAACCCCTGGCCGCGGCGTGGTCAGGGTGAACGGCAGCAGCACCGTGCCATCTTCGGTGTAATCCCCCACCCCGCTCGCCACCAGCCAATGCGGCGCGGGATAGCTGAACGGGCCGGCCTTGGCCCCCTTGGGTGCGGTGATGGTGATCGAAGGCGGTTCGCCGGCATCGCCGGGATCGGACCAATAGATATGCCAATCGGGTTTCAGCCGAAACAACAGACCGAGCGTGATCGTGGGGCCGGATGCCGCCCGCGTGGCCGAAACCAACGATACACTGACCCGCGACGAGACCACCTGATTACTCTCGGCCGCCCGCGCGGCCAGAGGGGTCAGCAGCCAGATGACCAGCAGCGGGATCAGATAACGATGAACGCTCATATCGGATTTATCGCACATTACGCGGTTCGGTGCTAACCGCCGGCTTCATGGATGAACTCCCCGTCACCGCGATGCTGCCGGCCCTGCGCGACGCCCTTGCCACGCGACCGAACGCCGTGCTGATCGCGCCCCCCGGCGCCGGCAAGACCACCCTGGTGCCGCAGGCCTTGCTGGATCAACCCTGGGTCGGCGATGGTAAAATCCTGATGCTCGAGCCCCGCCGCCTCGCCGTCCGCGCGGCGGCGGAACGGATTTCCAGCCTGATCGGCGACGTCCCGGGCGGATTGGTCGGCTATCGCACCCGTCTTGATTCCGTCGTCGGGCCGCGCACCAGAATCGAGGTGATCACCGAAGGGTTGCTGACCCGGCGCCTTCTGACTGATCCGGGGTTGCAGGGCGTCGCCGGTGTGATTTTCGACGAAATCCACGAACGCAGCCTGGAAGCCGACCTCGGCCTGGCGCTCACCCTCGATCTGCAACGCGGCCTGCGCCCGGAACTGCGGATACTGGCGATGTCGGCGACGATCGATGGCGCGAGCCTCGCCGATCTGTTGCAGGCGGCGGTGATCGAAAGCGCCGGTCGGGCGCATGACGTCACGATCGAATACGCCACGCGCGATCTGGCCGATCCGCGCGACCTGCCGGAGGCGCTGGCCCGCGCGGTGCGGGCCGCGCTGGCGGCGCACCGGGGCGATATCCTGGCGTTCCTCCCCGGTGTCGGCGAAATCCGGCGGGCCGAGCAGGCCCTCACCGGCGTGGGCGTCGCGGTGCTGCCGTTGTTCGGCGACCTGCCGCCAGGCGAACAGGCGCGGGTGCTGACCCCGACCGCAACGCGCCGGATCATTCTCGCCACCAGCATCGCCGAAACCTCGCTCACCGTCCCCGGCGTGCGTGTGGTGATCGACGGCGGGTATCGCCGCGCCCCCCAGTTCGATCCCGGCCCTTCCCTGACCCGCCTGGTCACACGGCGGATCAGCAAGGCCGCCGCCACCCAGCGGGCCGGCCGGGCCGGGCGCGAGGCGCCGGGTGTGGCGATCCGGCTCTGGACCGCGGCGCTGCATCGCGGCCTGCCCGAATTCGACCGGCCCGAAATCACCGCGGCCGAATTGTCCTCTCTGGTGCTGACCTGCGCCGCCTGGGGCGAGCGCGTCGCCGATCTGCCCTTCCCCGACCCCCCGCCGGAGGGGGCGGTCGCGGCGGCGCAGGCGCTGCTCCGCGACCTCGGCGCGCTCGATCCCGCCCATAAAATCACGGCGCGCGGCAAACGAATGGCCGCACTCGGTGCCGCCCCCCGCCTCGCCGCCCTGATGCTGGCGGCGGAGACGCCGGGCGAGCAGGCCCTGGCGGCCGACATCGCCGCCTTGCTCGAAGAGCGCGACCCGCTGCGCGAGTCAGGCACCGCCGATCTTCTGCTCCGGTTGGAGGCGATCGCCGGCCATGGCGCGGGCGACCGGGGCGTGATCGCCCGGATCAAACAGGCGAGTGCCACCTACCGCGCGCGGCTCGGCGTGCGGCGCGACACGGTGGCGGCGGGTGATGCCGCACTGCTGCTCGCTGCAGGCTTCCCCGACCGGATCGCGGTGCGACGCGGCGAGCCGGGCGCCTTTCGCCTGGCCGATGGCGGCGGGGCGAAACTCGACCCGACCGATCCGCTGGCGCGCGCGCCAATGCTGGCGGTCGCCACTCTCGGGGGACGCGGCGCGCCGAAAATCAGCCTGGCCGCGCCGCTCGATCCGGCATGGCTCGAAACCCGTCTCGCGGACCACATCATCACCAGCCGGGACGTCGCCCTCGAAGGCACGTCCGGCGCCGTCATGCTGCGCGAGCGGCGGCGGTTCGGCACGATAATCCTGTCCGATCGCAGCACCCCCGCAACCGCGGAGGACATCGCCTCGGCCTTGCGCGCGGCGGTCCGGGCGAAACCCAGCCTGCTCGCCTGGACCGGGTCCGTGCGGCAATGGCAGGCGCGGGTCGGCTGGATGCGCTCGATCGCGCCCGACGCATGGCCCGATTTCTCCGAGCCAGCGCTGATCGCGACGATGGAGACATGGCTGTTCCCCTACCTCGCCGGGTTGTCGCGTCTGAAAGAGGTCGCCGCCCTCGATCTCGCGGCACTCCTGCGCGCGGCACTGGGGCATCAGCGGGTTCGCGCGCTGGCCGAAGCCCTGCCGGAGCATCTCAACGCGCCGGGCGGGCCGGTCGCGATCGATTACACGGCTTCGGTGCCGGTCGCGGCGGCGCGGGCGCCCATGTTCTACGGGCTGGATGCGACACCGAAACTGGCGGCGGGCCGCATCCCCCTGCAAATCGCCCTGCTCTCGCCAGCCCACCGGCCGATCGCGGTAACCGGGGATCTCGCCGGCTTCTGGCGATCGGGGTGGCTCGATGCGCGCAAGGACATGCGCGGGCGCTATCCCAGGCATGAATGGCCGGAGGAACCATGGCGCGCCCCGGCAGCGCCGCGGCGGCCACGATCCTGATCAGACCATTAGAGCGATATGCGATTAAGTTGACGCG
>NZ_JBMFGY010000028.1:0-35254 GCF_049977125.1 Acidiphilium sp.
TGGTATCCCGTACCGGATTCGAACCGGTGTTGCCGCCGTGAAAGGGCAGTGTCCTAGGCCTCTAGACGAACGGGACGTCGCACAAGGGTTTGATAATCGAGAACGGCCCGGCCATCAAGCGGGGCGACGAAGTTTACCGCAATCCTTGGTCAGCGCGCGAGGTTCAAGGGCGGCCACTCTTCTCCCTGGCGATGGCGGCGGCACGCTTGCCGGTACGGCAGGCATTCGAACAAAACCTGACCAACTCCCAGTCGCGGGCCCATTTACGGCGCCAGGTGAAGGGACGGTTGCAGGCCGCGCAGAGCTTGCTGGGCAGGCTGGATTTGCGCGTCATGGTTCGGCGGCGGTGCCAAGCAAGGCGCCGGTATGAGGGTCGATGAACGCGACACGCCCACCCTTCCCATCGCGCAGCCAGATTGCGATGACACCGCCCGACGCGGCGATACCAGCAATCTTGCCACCCGTTTCGGCAGGCAAAATCGTGCTGAACGGCACAACACCAGAGAGTGTGGTATCACGCGAGTTGACCACCACGCTCGATGACTCGGTTGACTTGACCATGCGTTTGACCACAACCCCGATCACAAGCGCGGTGCCAAGCACGATCAGTATGCCCAGCCCGATCACCAACGCCTTCAACCCTCGTAAATCCGGTGTCCCGTTCCGTGAATCCCGCGTCCGATCCATCCACACTACCCTTGCCTGATCCGGCTCTATTGTATGGGACGATGGAGTTTTGCGCCACGCCCGCCGAACACGGCGAGCGGCTGGATCGGTTTCTCGCGGCGCAACTTGCGGGCATGTCGCGTTCACGGGTGAAAATCCTCATCGAGGACGGGGCGGTAACCTGCGATAACCTGCGTGCAGCGACACCCTCGACCGCGGTGAGGGCAGGATCAATCTATCGAATCGCCATCCCGCCCGCCCTGCCGGCCACACCACAAGGCCAGTCGATTCCGTTCCCGATCCTGTTTGAGGACGCCGACCTGATCGTGCTCGACAAACCGGCCGGGCTGGTGGTGCATCCGGCGCCGGGCAACCTCGATGGTACATTGGTCAATGCGCTGATCGCCCATTGCGGCGATGAATTAATCGGCATCGGCGGCGAGCGGCGGCCCGGCATCGTGCATCGACTCGACAAGGACACATCCGGCGTCATGGTCGTAGCAAAGACGGAACTGGCCCATCATGCGCTATCCGAAGCGTTCGCGGCGCGGAATTTGGAACGGCATTACCTCGCGCTGTGCTGGGGATCGCCACAACCGGAATCGGGTTCGATCGAGGCGGCGATCGGGCGTGATCCACGCGAGCGCAAACGGATGGCCGTCGTTGCGCGTGGCGGGCGCGCCGCCTTGACCCATTACACGACCGTGCGGAAATTCGGCCTCGGCGCGACACTCATCGAATGCCGGCTTGCGACCGGCCGCACCCACCAAATCCGGGTGCATCTGGCGCATACCGGGCATCCGGTGGTCGGTGATCCGGTCTATCTCCGCCGCCGCCCCGCCGCAGCCGCGCAAGTCGCCGAACCCGCGCGCGCGGCGCTGCTCGATTTCCCGCGCCAGGCGTTGCATGCGGCCAGCCTCGGCTTCGTTCATCCCCGCTCCGGCGCGACCCTTCGTTTCAAAACACCGCTGCCCGCGGATTTCGCCGCGTTAGTCGATCTGCTGACCAATTCATAACCGGATCGCACGAATGCTATACCTGACCTGATAGGTCTTGTTTATTGACAAATGCGACACCGATGAGGTACAAACGCCTCTGTCAAGCGAAAAATTGTTCGAAGCTAGCGGATTGCCGGCCAATTACGGCGTTTTCAGAGGTTCTCGCGATACTGTGATACGGTTACGGCACGCTCTAGTGTATAACATACCGTACAAGAGATGAGGCATCACGAGGGTTCGGCCGTTGCGCATCCGAACGATGGCTGGTCCGGTAGTCAAGACGACGCAAACAAATCGAGAGGAATTCAAACATGGCCTCCGGCATAAGTACGATGGCTCCAAGTGAAGGCAATCTGTCACGGTATCTGCAGGAAATCCGCAAATACCCGATGCTTGCCCCCGAAGAAGAAGACCGTTTGGCGCGCGCCTGGCGCGATAACGAGGATCACAAGGCAGCCCATAAGCTGGTCACGTCGCATCTCCGCCTCGTCGCCAAAATCGCGATGGGCTACCGTGGTTACGGCCTGCCGCTCGGCGAACTGATCTCCGAAGGCAATGTCGGCATGATGCAGGCGGTTAAACGGTTCGATCCGGAACGCGGTTTCCGCCTGGCGACCTACGCGATGTGGTGGATTCGGGCCGCGATCCAGGAATACATCCTGCACTCGTGGTCTCTGGTAAAAATGGGCACCACGGCCTCGCAGAAGAAGCTGTTCTTCAACCTGCGTCGCCTCAAGGGTCAGATGCAGGCGATCGAAGACGGGGACATGCAGCCCGAGCAGGTCGCAAAGGTTGCTCGTGTGCTCGGCGTCCCTGAGCAGGACGTTGTCAGCATGAACCGCCGTCTCGCGGCGCCTGACCACAGTCTGAACGCGCCGATCCGCATGGATGGCGAAGGCGAGTGGCAGGATTGGCTGGTCGATGATCAGGAAAGCCAGGAAGACAGCATCGGCGATCGCGAGGAAATGACCGGTCGCCGGGCATTGCTGGCCACCGCGCTCAAGACCTTGAACGATCGTGAGCGCCACATCCTGATCCAGCGACGCCTGAAGGACGAGCCGACGACCCTCGAAGATCTGTCGCAGCAGTATAATATCTCGCGCGAACGGGTTCGCCAGATTGAGGTGCGTGCCTTCGAGAAGTTGCAGAAATCGATGAAGATGCAGGTTTCGGAACAGCGCGCGGAACAGCGGAATGCGGTCCAGGCGCGGCTGGGTGCCTGAAACGCGGCATTGACCGAGGCATCCGGGGGGTAAACCCTCCCGGATCACCTCATCCCATGGTCACTCCCATGATGCCCATCACGATGAACAGAGCGGCCCACCCCAGATCGAGATTGATCCAATAGCGGGTGATCGCGCCGATACCCAGTCGGCGTGTCACAGCGAGGGCCATTGCTGATCCGGTCAGGAACAGAGGCACCGTCATGGCGGCGCTCAGCACAATGGCCAGGCCCGCATCAGCGCCAAGGCGGGCGGTGGCTGAGTCGGTCATGTCCGCCGCCATCGTGCTGACCATGGTCAGGTTGATCAGCATCGGCACCATCATCACCGCCGAGCCGCAATGGGCCAGTCCCATCCAGAACGACCAGCGCAGTGGCTGGTTCGGTTTGATCCGCACGATGAACCGGGGATGATGGGGTCGTATCAGCTTATAGATCCCAAAGCCGATCAGCCCGAAGCTGATGAACCAGCCGGCTCGCATCAACGCCGACATTGGCAGCACCACCCCCGGCAGACCCGCGATGATAACCGCCACCGGCACCAGAAGCACGGCCATCGACAGAAAATGACCGAAGGCAAGCGAACCGGTACTCAGCAGTACAGCGCGGTCCGACCGGGTTTCAAGACCGCGACCGACCGCTCGTAGCCAGCCGATCGGCGGGTTGAGCCCCTGATAGATCCCCATGCCCGCCGCCATCAGCCATAGAATCGTCGCGTTCATCATCGCGGAGCCGATCAGGTCGAGGCGAAACAGAAGCTCTCGGTCGAGCAGTCGCCGCCCTCCAGCCGGACCTGATGTGCGCCATAATCAGCGCCGAACGCGATCCGGAACGCGGGGTCGAGCCGGAAGCCGCTGGCATCGACATGGCACATCGCCATCTGTCCCGGCACACCGGCGGGATAGAACTGATCGTCCCACGTGCTGTAGAGTGAGTTGGTGAAATAGACCCGCTGACCATCACGGCTGATTTCAAGCATCTGCGGTCCGCCATGGAACGCGCCGCCGCCGACATGGGGGGTGCGCGCCGCAATGCCGCCTGCACGAACCGATCCGGTCAGTTTGGGCGCGAAGGGATCACTCACGTCATATTGGCGTAATTCCCCGGTGCCCCAGCAGGCGACGTAGAGATACCGGTCATCGAGCGACAAATCGATATCAGTGATCAGCGGCGGCACGGCCCCGAACGGCTTGAGCAGGTCGGGCAGCAACGCGGCATCCGCCGGCTCGGGAGGGATCGTCGCGGTTTTTCTCGCATGAAAAACACCGCCCTCGCGCCACCAGGTCCAAATCGAGCCTTCGAGATTGGTGTTATCGATCACGACGCCGAGAAAGCCATAATCCTTGGTCGGTTCGTGCGCCGGACGAACCTCCAGCGCCATCTGATGGTTGGCGCCAAGATCGATGCTCTGAATATGGCGCCGTCCGCGCAGATCCCAAAAATGCAGCTTGTGGCCATAGCCGCCACCCATGAGCGCCGCGGGAACCACACCGTTTTCAAACAGCGGCGGCAACCCCCACTCGCTCGACACCATGTAATCATGCGGCATGTTCCACCAGAAATCGTAATGGGCAAACTGATCCCCGCGGTCGATCTCCCACTGGCCGCGAATTTCGAAACTGTCGCAATCGAGAATGAACACGCCGGCCGGGCTTTCATCGCCGTTGATGCCCTTACCGCCGAGGGTGCTGATGTACACGCCCTCCGGCCCGCAATGCACCGTATGCGGTCGCGAATAGCCGGTCTTGCGCATGACCTCCTCAGGCTCGATGATTTTGGCAATATGCGGCGCGCGCGGGTCAGGCTTGGTATCGATGATATACAGCCGCGACGAGCGAATACCCGGTAGCACCAGATAGCGCCGCTCGCTGAACGCGTGGCCGCTGGTTGGGCAAAGCGACGAACTGCACGCACTCCAGCCATAATGATGCAGCTCATCGCCCACATAGGGCAGCACCAGCTGATTGATCATCGTCCCGAACCGGGGCGATGCCGGATCGAGGTCGATCACCGCCAGGGCATCGGGCTTTGTCTTGTCCTTGCTCAGCAGAGCGACATAGCCGATCGTCTCGCGCGCCGCCTCCATCGCGAGGCGCGCTGTCGGGTAAAATGTGGGGTCTGGTTTCATGCGAAGTGAAGTGCTCATGGTCACGGTCTCCTCACGCCATTTTTGTTTATTTTTAAATGGACAAAGTCGCGACGACCGCCTCTGGCGCAGGGCGACCGGCGCGTTCCTCCGATAATGTGACAGGATGTTCAGTTGCGCAAGGCGCATGAACATCGCACGCGGGGTGGTGCATCAGAGGCCCGGCCCGCGCGATCCTCCAAACGTGAATACAATCAGTGATTGTACCCCATGCCGGGATACGGTTATGATCATCCCGGCGTTATCCGTGATGCCGCCAGAAAGGTCCGCTCACCCATGAACCTGTTTCGTCGCCGCCCCGCCGTCACGCCCTTGCGCGAGATCATTGCGCGGCCCGGCAGCCTCACCGATCTCGCCAATCGCGCCGGATCGGACAAGGGCAGCGCCTGCTCCTTCGCGCATCGCTATACGGATTTATACGATCTGATTTTCTTTCCCTATCGAGATCGGGCGATCGATTTCCTCGAACTCGGCCTCGCGGTCGGCGGGCCGGAAACCCGCGAAGGGCGAGTCGAGCGCAAGGTCGCCTCCCCCTCGGTGGCGATGTGGCTGGATTATTTCACAGCGGCGCGGATTTTCGGGTTCGACATCAGCGATTTCTCCCATATCCGCCATGAGCGGTTCCGCTTCATCCGCGGCGATGCCGGTAAAATTGATGATCTCGAACGCCTCGCCGCCGCAGCCGCACAATTCGACATCATTCTCGACGATGCATCCCACGCCTCCTACCACCAGCAACTCGCGTTTCGTACGTTATGGCCCAGGCTCGCGCCCGGCGGACTCTACATCATCGAGGATCTGCACTGGCAATCGCCGGTGTTCGAGGCCGCTCTGCCGCCCGTGCCGCTCACCCGCACCCTGTTCCCCGCCTGGTTCGAGGGCGGCGAACCGCCGGCCCATCCGCTCTTCAGCACAGCCGATTATCAGCGCATTGCCGATGAGGTCGCCAGCTTCTCGGCATTTCCGGCGTTCAACACCGGCGCCGACCCCAGCGATCGCCGGCTGGATGGTTCGGCGAAGCTCGTGGTATTGCGCAAAAGCGTCTAGAGCGATATGCGATTAAGCTGACGCGGTAGCGGCGACATAATCGCATGAAATCGCTCGAACAAATATAGAGCTAGAGCGTTAAGCTGAAAGCATAACGCTCTAAACCGGTCGCGCCGCAGCCTTCAGGCAATCTGGACCTGCAACGGTCCCGGCGCCAATTCAGGGCGCCAATCGCGGAAAAAGCCGCGCCCAATGGCGCCGGCAAGGTCACTCAGCCTGACCTGGACGGTATCGAGATATCCATGCAAATCGCCTTCCAACACCTGGACCATGGGACGTTCGAGCAGGAATTCGCGCAGGAATTCAGCCTGCTCGATCGCATCGCTGGTGTTCGGCGCATGGTGGACGCGGCGCAATTCATCGAGATGATACTCGGTCCGGCGCACCGAGAGCAGGACCGAGCGCGGAAACGAGGGATCGCGCAGCAGGAACCCGGCGACATCCTCAGCCGAAAATTCCGCGCGGGCGAGGCGTTTGAACGCGTGATAGCCGGCGGCGGCGCGCAGCACGGCGTTCCACATCGTGAGTTCGGTGAGGCGGCGGGCCTCGCGGTCGCGCGGCACGAGAAGGCGATATTTGATATCGAGCAGGCGGGTGGTCTGATCAGCGCGTTCGATCAACCGGCCGAGCTGATAGAATTGCCAACCCTGATCGCGATACATCGTGCCTTCGGTGATGCCGGTATGGGTCTGCACCGAGTCCTTGATGCGCGTACACAGCCGGGAGAGGCAGTCACCCTCGAGGTCACCGGGCAGAATTTGCGCGACAAATCGATGAAACACATTGATCTGCCGCCACATTTCGGTGCTGATCAGCGGGCGCAGGGTCCTGGCGTTGGTGCGGGCGTTATCCAGGCAGGTCTGGATGCCGTTGGGATTGGCCGGATCGAGCAGATAGAAGCGCTTGACCTTGTCGGGATCGCCGGCATCGCTCGGCGAGGTGAATTTGCCCTGATCCGACATGATCTCGACCAGAGCGGACCAGGATTCGGCCTCGCGTCCAGGGCTCTCGAAACTCTGCACGACATCGATCAGCCGCGCGAGATTTTCAACGCGTTCGAGATAGCGCGCCATCCAGAACAGACCCTCGGCGTCGCGGGCGAGCAATACAGGTTCGGCACGCATGGTCAGTAGCCTCCCGCCAGGACCCAGGTATCCTTGGACCCGCCGCCCTGTGATGAATTAACGATCAACGAACCGCGCTTCATGGCCACGCGTGTCAAGCCGCCCGGCAGCACCCAGCTGTCGCGCCCGGTGATCACGAACGGCCGCAGATCGAGGTGACGCGGGCCGATGCCCTCATCCGCCAGCGTGGGTGCGACCGAAAGAGCGATCATCGGCTGGCTGATCCACTGCTCAGGATCGGCGATCAGGGCCGCGCGCGCCGCGTCCAGCTCCGCCCTGCTGGCCCGCGGGCCGATGGTGATGCCGTAGCCACCGGATTCACCAACCGGCTTGATCACCAACTCATGCAGATGCGCGAGCGTATAGGCCAACCCCTCGGCTTCGCGACAGATATTGGTCTGCACATTCTGGATGATCGGGTCCTCGCCGAGATAATATTTGATGATTCGCGGCATATACGCATAAACCGCCTTGTCATCGGCAACCCCGGTGCCGACGGCATTGGCAAGCGCCACGTTGCCCGCGCGCCAGGCGCGAATCAGTCCGGGTACCCCGAGCATGCTCTCCGGGCGGAACACTTCAGGATCAAGGAAATCATCGTTCAGCCGGCGATAGATCGTATGAACCCGGCTGAGCCCCTTGGTCGTGCGCATATAGACCCGATCATTCTCGACCACGAGATCAGAGCCCTGCACCAGCGGCACGCCCATTTCGCGCGCGAGAAACACGTGTTCGAAATAGGCCGAATTGTAAATGCCGGGCGAGAGCAGCACCACCTGCGGATCGGCCACGTCGCCCGGCGCGATCTCGGTCATGGCCGCGCGCAGGCGCCGCCCATAATCATCGACCGGCATCAGCTTCACGCCGGACATCAGATCGGGGAAGGCCCGCAGCATCAGGTGACGATTCTCGATCACGTAGGAAACGCCAGACGGCGTACGGGCGTTATCCTCCAGAATCCTGAATTCACCGTTTTCATCGCGGATGATGTCGATGCCGCAGACATGCACATAAGTGCCATGGCGCACCGCGAAGTCGCGCATCTCAGGGCGGAAATTGGCATTGCCGAACACCAGATCGGCCGGAATCACCCCATCCCTGATAATTTTGGCATCGTGATAAATATCCCCGAGAAATGCGTTCAGCGCCGTCACCCGCTGCACCGCGCCGGTTTCGATCTGGCGCCATTCCGAGGGGGTAATGATGCGTGGAATGCAATCGAACGGCAGAATCCGGTCAATCGCGGTGGCATCGGAATACACGGTGAACGTGATGCCGAGATCGATCAGGTCGGTCTCCGCCTGCCTCGCCCGCGCCCGCAGCGCCGCCTCGCCGATCCGGGCGAGGCGCTCGCGCACCAGATCCGGCACGCCCCCGTCGTCACTGCGTGACCGGGTCAGTTCACAAAAAAACTGATCGGGCGCGTAGCCTGCGAAAATCTCCGCAATTTCATCGTCCATGAGCCGCTCCCCTATGTCGGCCTCATGTTTGTCACGCTCATCCTGCGATGCAACAAGAAAATTTTATCGTCGGTTCACGATCCTTGCGTGAGCGGGTCGCCTTCAATAGCCTTTTGCCAGATCAACCAGGGTGGGCGGGCTCTGTCCGGCGGCCAAAGCGGCGAGATTGGCAAAGAACATCGCAAGCGTCGCCGCGTTGTAATGGTCGGGATCATCCGACGAGATATGCGGCGTAATGATCAGATGAGGCGCATCCCAGATCGGATCATCGGCCGGAATCGGCTCCGTGGCGAACACATCGAGCACCGCGCCGGCAATGGCCTTCTCGTGCAGCGTGGCGACGAGCGCCGCCTGATCGACCAGTCCGCCGCGCCCCATATTAATCACCCCGGCCCGGCGCGGCAGCAGCGCCAGGCGGCGGGCATCGAGCAGGTTTCTCGTACCGGCGGTCAGCGGGCAGGCGAGGACCAGAAAATCCGTGGTTGGCAGCACAGAGTCGATCGCCGCGATCGGATAGGTTTCATCACAATCAGGATGCGGATCGGTGCCATTGCGAATGCCGGTGACATGGATGGCGAATTGCCGGGCGCGCCGCGCGGCGCCACCGCCGAGGCCGCCGACCCCGACAATCGTGGCGCGCTTGCCCGCCACCACCCCGGAGGGACGCCGATGCCACCGATGGGCGCGCTGATCGGTCGCGAAGGCGGGCATGTGGCTGCCCAGCATCAGCATCGCCATGATCGCGAATTCCCCAGCCCGATCGGCATGGACGCCGCGATTATTCAGCAGTTTCACCCCGGCCGGGATCATATCGAACGGCGCCAGCGGATCGACCCCGGCGGCGGTCGATTGAATGATCCGCAGCCGGGGAGCCAGCGTCAGGTCGAGCCGGCGCACCGTCCCGGGCGTCGCGATCAGCACCTCCATCGTGGGTGAAGCCGCCACGTAATCCGCAATGCTCTCCCCCATCGTCACCCGATGCCCCGCACCGATCGGCCCGGCAATCGCCGCGGCACTGTGAAACTCAGCCTCGGTCAGGCGCAGGAACGGACTATCGGGGAACTCATGGATATGGATATGCATGCTCAGCCTTGCTGGTGAAACCCGAAATGAAGCAGCAGGAACAGCACACCGCCGATCAGAAAGCCAACCAGCGTGCCATTGACCCGAATGAACTGAAGATCCTTCCCCACCCTCAGTTCCAGCTTGTCGGTGATCGTCGCCGCGTCCCAATTCCCGACCACGCGGCCGATGAAACCGGCGATTTCCACTTGCGCCGCCGGCAGCAGCCGCGCCACCACCGCACCCGCGGCACCGGAAATCCGCGCCCGCGTGCCAGGATCATCGGCAAGCATGCCGCCCAGATTGGCCAGCGCGTTATGGATCAGCGCAACACTATGCCCGCCGGGACGCACCGCATCCTGCGCAATCGCATCGCGCAGCCGCTCCCAGATATCCGAACCCCAGGCACGCATGCTCTCATGCGTCACCACCTGGCGCAGCGCCGCACCAAGTTCAGCCGCCCGTTCGGGATCTTCGGTGAGCCGCGTGATCTCGCGCCCCACCCATTCATCGAAAGCGGCCCGCAATTCCGAACCATCCGGGCCAACCCGATCAAGTTCGGTGTTCAGCGCGGTGACCACTTTTGCCGCGATATTCGCCCCCACCGCCCAACCCACCAGCACGCCGCCCTGTTCGCGTACCCGCTCCCGCACGATCGCCTTCAGATCCGCCTCGCGGGTGTGAAGCATCGCGCGCAACTGTTCGAGAATAAACGAAAACACCTCCTGATGGCGTCCGCTCTGCACCAGCGAGGCCAGCGCCCGCGCCACCACCCGTCCCGCCGCCGGACCGCCGGCAATCCGCGGCAACAGGCGGGCCAGCACTTTGCGCGCCCTGCCATCCTCGACCGATTGCAGCAGGCGCGGCAGCGACGCCGCCAGGGTTTCCGACATCGGCTGCGCCAGCGCCGGATCGGCCAGAAACCGCGCCAGCAGATCGGGAATATCCAACCCGGCCAGAAACCGCGCGACATCAGCCTCGGTAAACACGTGATTGGCGACGAACCGTCCCAGCGCCCCGCCCAGACGCTCCTTCTGCGCCGGCAGGATCGCGGTATGCGGGATCGGCAGACCAAGCGGATGACGAAACAGCGCCGTCACCGCAAACCAGTCGGCGATACCGCCAATCACCCCGGCCTTGGCGGCATCACGCAGGAACAGCGCGGCCAAAGTCGGCGGCAGCCAATAGGCGAAGGCCGCGAGCGCCGCCATCACCACCAGCAGGCCGCTGGCAAAGGCACGGTGACGGGCGAGGGAACGGCGGAGGGGGGCATCAGGGTCGATGATCGGCGCAAGCATCGGGCAGATGTGGCCTGGAGCCGCCCAATCGGCAAGTCACCCTGACATAACGCACGGTTTTCCTTGCAAAACCACGCCGATCCGGCGCAACATCATGTCGGAGGGTCGTGCCATGGTCATCCATAATGCAGGATCGGTGAAACCGCCGGGCTACCGTGATCGTGACGGCAATCACGCCGCCGTACCCTCAGGCGGCTGGCGGCCGAGCCGCGATACCGAGCGGTTGTCGCCAGGCATCTGGATCGCCGGGTTTGTCCTCGTGGCGGCGATCATCGCGCTGATGGCGGCATTGTTCGGGTCAGCCTGATTTCCGGCTATGGGCAAAACCCCCATGCCGGGTCTAATCTCCTGCCATGGACAGCAATCACACCTCGCGCCAATCCGGCCTCGATGAGCTGATCGGCCGCACCGCCCTGGCGCGTGACATCGTCTCGACCCACCGCATCGCCGCCCTGGCCGCGACGCTCGACACCGACGCACCGGCCGATGGCACGGTGCCGCCGCTCTGGCATTGGGTGCTGTTCCAGGATTGGCAGAAATGGAGCACGCTCGGCGCGGATGGTCACGTCGCGCGCGGCGCGTTCATGCCCGCGATCGAGGGGATGGAGCGGCGGATGTGGGCCGGCAGCGCGATCCGTTTCCATCGATCCCTGCGCGTTGGCGAGGAAGTGGAACGCCGCTCCACGATCACCGGCGCCACACTCAAACAGGGCCGCACCGGCGCGCTCGCCTTCATCCAGCTCCGTCACGACATCGGTCCCCCCGGTGAGACCGCCATCACCGAAGTGCAGGATGTCGTCTATCGCGCCGCCGACGACCCGGCCGTCAGCGTGGCCCCCCCCGAACCGATCCCACCCACCGCCCGAACCCGCACCGTCATGCCCGACGCGCTGACCCTGTTTCGCTATTCCGCCGTCACGGGCAACAGCCATCGCATCCACTACGACCACGAATACGTCACCGGCACCGAGCATTATCCCGGCCTGGTCGTGCAGGGCGCCCTGCAGGCGACCTGGTTGGCCGATTTCGCGCGCGCCTGCCGGGATGATGCGCCGATCCACCATTTCGAATTCCGCGCCCGCCGCGCGGCATTTCAGGGCAAACCGCTGACGTTGAGCGCCATCCTCGGCGATACCGGCCTCGATCTGGCGCTGCGCGATGCCGGCGGCGCGGTCTGCATGGTCGGCGCCGCCCGTTAAATGCCCTTCCTCACCGAACCCGACCCCAAACGTGGCGTCGCGCTCGATGTCCTGCCGGGCATTCGCCGCATCGTCGCGCGCAATCCGGGCGTGATGACCTATCACGGCACCAATACCTATCTGATCGCGGACGGCGATGGTCTGACCGTGCTCGATCCGGGGCCGGAGGACCCAATCCACGTTGCCGATATTCTCGAAGCCGCCGGCGATGTTCCGATCCGCCGGATCGTTCTCTCACACACCCATCGCGACCATCGCGGCGCCGCCCCCGCCCTGCAATCGGCAACAAAGGCGCCCACCTACGCCTATCATCGCCCCGCCACCCCAATCTTCACGCCCGATCATGGGTTGGACGACGGTGATAACATCGCCGGCCTGACCGCGCTCTACACGCCAGGCCATGCCAGCGATCACCTCTGTTTCAGCTTCACCACCACCACCACGGGTCAGCCCATCTTGTTCAGCGCCGATCACGTGATGTCGTGGTCATCCTCGATCATCAATCCCCCGGATGGCGACATGCGCGCCTATTATCAATCATTGTCGGCGCTGCTTGAACGCGATGACGCGCTCTACCTGCCCGGCCACGGCCCGCCGCTGGCGGAACCCCGCGCGCTGGTCGCGGAAATGCTCGCCCATCGGCGCCGACGCGAGGCGGCCATCCGCGCGGCGCTGCGGGAGGCTCCCGCAACAATCGCCACTCTTGCCGCGACTCTCTACGCCAAGCAGGACCCGATGCTGAAAATCGCCGCCGAACGCAATGTTCTGGCGCATCTCATCAAACTGGCGGCGGAGGGCGGCGCGATCGAGCATGGCGACGTCTGGCAGGCTGTGTGACCGAAATCACGAAAGCGTGACACTGGCGTGATCCTCCGATAGAAGCGAGGGTTCAACCCCTCGGGAGACATTGGATGAAATCGACCCTATCGATCGCGGCCGCTGGTTTTGCGGTGCTCTTGACCGCCGGCCTGGGCCAGGCTCAGGCAAAAGGCTGTCTCAAGGGCGCCGTCGTCGGCGGTGTTGCCGGACATTACGCGCATCATCACGCCGTGCTCGGCGCCATCGGCGGCTGCATCGCCGGCCACGAACTCGCCAAACACAAGGCAGCACTCGCCCGCGAACAGGCGGAACGCCAGACCACCCACCAGCTGAACGGCGAACAGCTCGAAAAAATCAAAGCCGCGCAAACCAACTGACGGAGATCGGCAGACCACCTCCCCGGCTCGCCACAGCGACCGTGGCGGTCATTGAACGACCCACAGTACCAGACCGATCAGGCCGCACCAACTCAATACCGCCAGCGCGAGCATGATCGGAATGGCGATCTGCGGTTTGAGACGATCACCCCCGCCATGCCGTCGCGCCAGGGTCCGATCAAGTCGCGCACCGGACGACACGGACCGGCACGACGCCGAACCTTCCGACCGGACCACAACCACCCGCGGGCGGATGCCAAACCATGAACGGGGAACGTCGCTCGGCGGCTCGATCATGGAACACCATCACATGCGCAACCTGACATGATCGCTCCACACCCCTGAAAACGCGACGAGACGGATATCAACCAACCCCGACCTCGATCACCCGATGCCCGACCGGCAAACTCCGATACGGTGGCACCTCAAATTGGTGGCACCCCAAATTGGCCGCTACTGTATCACAACCCTTCTGACCAACAATTTTACTCAACACTAGTTAATGGAAACTTAATCGATTTTGACAAACCAATGCGCGCCGCAGACCCGGCGCATTTGGGTGCTTGAGGCGATCCGGCCGCATCAATCGCCATATCGAGCCGCCACGCCTTATGATATTGGAGATCATCTGTTAAGCAATATGTGTCAGTTTCGGCCTGGTCGCATGATCAGCCGGAACGGGATGACGAAATGGTATCAGCCTGATTTTCGATTTATGAAACAGCACGTCCACGCCGAACATCGTTTCCACGCCATGCGAAACCGAAGCGGATGGTGAGGGTGGGCGTGGCGTACCAGGGGATTTGAGCCGATGTGTGGTTTTACCGGATTATTCATGCCACGCCTCACCCGCGCCCCCTCGGGCGAGATCAGTCCCGCGCTGCTGCACCACATGACCGATGCGATCGCCCATCGCGGCCCCGATGATGAGGGGTTCCACATCGAACCCGGCATCGGACTGGGCTTCCGGCGCCTCTCGATCATCGATCTCGCCGCCGGCCACCAGCCGATGGGCAATGAGGATGCCAGCGTGATGATCGTCTTCAACGGCGAGATCTACAATTTCCAGGCCCTGCGGGACGAATTGCGCGCCCTCGGCCATATTTTCGCAACCCATTGCGATACCGAGGTCATCATCCACGGCTGGGAAAGCTGGGGTCTGGCGGTGCTCGACCGTCTCGACGGTTTTTTTGCATTCGCCTTGTGGGACCGCATGCAGGGAAGCCTGCTGCTCGCACGCGACCGTCTCGGCAAAAAGCCGCTTTACTATGGCGTCGCCCCCGATGGCACGCTGGCATTCGGGTCGGAACTCGCGGCACTGACGCCGGTGCCAGGCCTGACCGACGCGCTCGACCCGGCCGCGCTCGAGGATTATCTCGCATTCGGCTACGTGCCGGACCCCGCGTCGATCTACCAGCGGATTCGCAAACTGCCCCCCGCGCATTTCATGCTGATCACCGCCGACGACCCGCGGCCGGCACCACGGCGCTACTGGACCCTGCCACCGCCCGACGCGACATCCACAACCATGAACGAGGCCGTCGATATCCTGCGCACCCGGCTGGATGCGGCGGTATCTGCGCGCATGATCGCCGATGTGCCGCTTGGCGCGTTTCTGTCGGGCGGCATCGATTCGGGCGCCATCCTCGCCCTCGCCGCCCGCCACGCCGCGGCGAGCGGCAAGGGACCACTGCAAAGCTTCACCATCGGCTTTCCAGGCCCGACCGATGAACGTGCCGCCGCAGCCGCCATGGCAGGCCATTGCGGCGCCACCCACGTGACCGAGGCGGTCGCACCGGGCGATGTGATCGATGCCGCCCGCCATCAAGCCGAGATATTCGGCGAACCGTTCGGCGATCATTCATCGGTGCCAAGCCTTGCGGTCGCGCGTCTGGCGCGCACCGGTGTCAAGGTCGCGTTGTCGGGCGATGGCGGCGACGAGGTATTTGGCGGCTACCGGCGGTATCGCTGGCACAGCATCGCCGATCAGGCGCGCCGCCTGTTGCCGGATCGGGCGCGCCGGGCGCTGCTCGCCCCGATCGCGGCCGCCTATCCCAAGCTCGACCGCGCGCCATCCTGGTTGCGCGCCAAGACCACCCTCACCGAAATCAGCCTCGATTCCGCTCACGGCTATTATCGCACGGTCTGCAAATTGCAGGATGACGAACGACGCGGCCTGATGACGCCCCGGTTGAAATCCCTGCTCGACGGGCACGATCCCGCCGCCGGCATCGTCGCCGCCCTCGATACCGAAGCCGACCCTCTGCGCGCGGCGCAGTTGGTCGATCTCGCGACCTATCTTCCCGGCGATATTCTGGTCAAGGTCGATCGCACCAGCATGCGCAGCGGCGTCGAAGTCCGTTCGCCCCTGCTCGACCCCGCGCTGGTTGCCTGGGGCATGGGTCTACCCCCCCAATTGAAGCTGCAGGCCGGCCAGGGCAAATCAATCCTGCGTCAGGCCGTCGCCCCGCTCTTGCCACGCGCCGTGCTCGATCGCCCGAAGCAAGGCTTCGTCGCGCCCTTATCCGCCGAATTGCGCCGCGCGGCACCCCGCCTGCGCGGCACTCTGCTTGGTCCGGCCATGCTCGACACCGGCTGGTTCGATGGTGCCGCCATCGGTCGCATGATCGATCAGCACGAGTCCGGCCAACACGACCATGGCTGGAAACTCTGGCATCTCCTGGTGCTCGAAGGATTTCTGGCGCGCCATGCCGGTGCCGCCGCCGGACGTGCCCACCCCGCCCTTGTCGCCTGATGGCCGATCCCGTCACCGATGCTGGAATGACCAGCCTCGCACGCGAGGGTTCCATCCTCGCGCGCACCGCCCATGGCGCCGGCTGGATCATGGGCTGGCGCTTCATCAATCGCATCCTCGGGCTGATCAGCACCCTGATTCTGGTGCGTCTTCTCGCCCCATCGGCCTTCGGCATCGTCGCGCTGTCAATGAATTTGATGTTCAGCCTCGCTCAACTGTCAGAGGCGGGCATTGAAAACGCGATCATCCGCAACGAAAATCCGGATCGCGAACTCTACGACACCGGCTTCACCATCAACGCGATCCGTGGCTTCGGCACCGGCTTTCTGATCGCAGCCCTCGCCATCCCGATCGCGCGCTTCTTCGACAATCCGCACATGATCAACGTGCTCTATGTCGTCGGTATCGGCAGCGCCATCAGCTCGCTGGAAAATATCGGCGTGGTCGATTTCCGCCGCTTCATCGCGTTCGACAAGGAATTCCAGCTCAAACTGTTTCCCCGCTTGATCTCGGTGGTTGCCGGCGTGGCGTTGGCGGTCTGGCTGCGCAACTACTGGGCTCTGGTCTTCGCGATCCTGATCAATCAGGTCGCGACCGTGGTGATCAGCTACATTATCCATCCCTATCGGCCACGGCTGACCCTGTCGGGCTGGCGGCGGATTTCCGGTTACTCAGCGCTGGTCTGGCTGCTCAACCTCGTCGGCGTCGCGCAATCGGCGACCAGTAATATCGTCATCGGCCGGGTGTCCGGCACCGCGGATGTCGGGATCTATTCGGTGGGTTCCGAAATCGCCGGTCTGCCGAGTTCGGAATTGATCGGGCCGCTCTGCCGCGCGGCGTTCTCCGGATTTTCCGCCGCGAAACAGACCGGCGACAACGGTGCGACCATGATGCTGCGCCTGCTCGGGCTGATGGCGCTCATCACCGTGCCCGCTGGATTCGGTCTCTCCCTCGTTGCATTCCCACTGGTCAAACTCGGCTTTGGCGATAAATGGCTGGGTGCTGTGCCCATTCTGGAAATCTTCGGCATCGCGACGACGGTGACAATTTTCGGCTCGATCGCAGGCACCCTGTTCGCGGTCCAGGCCTGGCTCAAGGCCAGTCTGAAGCTGAATATCGGGCTGACCCTCCTGCGGGTCGCGCTGCTGATCCTGCTGGTACCTCCCTACGGGCTGATCGGCGCGGCCGTCGCGGTATCGATCATCGATGTCGTGTCGCAGATCGTCTATTTCATGGTGATGACGCGGCGGTTGCACGTGAGCATCGCGGCGATTGTCGCCCGGGTCTGGCGCACCCTGATCGGCGCTGGCGTCATGACCGCCGTGCTGCTTGCCGCCCATCTCGGCTGGGGTCGCTGGGAAGGTCGCGACCCGGTGATCGCGCTCCATCTGGCCGGCGCCGTTGCCTTGGGTGCCGCAAGCTATGCCCTCACCGTGTCGTTGCTCTGGCTGGCCGCCGGTCGGCCCGATGGCGGCGAAGCAGATCTCCTCTTGGTGCTCCGCCGGTTTCGGCGCTGATGCCGGCATGAAAAAAGGCCGAAGCGCGCGCTTCGGCCTTTCCCCATCAACCCCTAAGCCAATCGTCAGCCTGGCGCTGGCAACGGTCCAAGCCCACCCGATTTGGGCATGTCGGGTTTCTGCGACGTCGGCACCGAGGCACGACGGTTATCCGGCGCCGGTTCATCAACGACTTTGCGAATCACCGGATCGCCACGCAGCACAGTGGTGATTTCCTCGCCCGAAAGCGTCTCGTACTCGAGCAAGCCATTGGCGAGTCGATGCAATTCATCGATCCGTTCCGTCAAAATCCGCTTGGCCTCGCTATAGGCATGATCGATCACCGCCTTGATCTCGTGATCGATGTCCTGAGCCGTCGCCTCCGACACATTCTTGTGCTGGGTGACCGAATGGCCGAGGAACAATTCCTGATCGTTCCCGCCATAGGCAATCATGCCGAGCTTGTCGCTCATCCCCCATTCGGTGATCATCCGCCGCGTGATGTCGGTGGCTTGCTTGATGTCGCCGGACGCGCCGTTGGAAACATTCTCCGGACCAAAAATGATCTCCTCCGCAGCGCGACCGCCCATCGCCTTGACCAGTTCGGCCAGGATTTTCGCCTTGCTCATCGAATACCGGTCGCCCTCCGGCAGACTCATCACCATGCCGAGCGCCCGGCCGCGCGGAATGATCGTGGCCTTGTGCACCGGGTCGCATTGCGGCTGCGCGATCGAGCAGAGTGCATGGCCACCCTCATGATAGGCGGTCATTTTCTTCTCGTCGTCGCTCATCACCAGGCTGCGGCGCTCCGCCCCCATCATGACTTTGTCCTTGGCGTATTCAAACTCGGACATCGCAACAACCCGCTTGCCAATCCGCGCGGCGAGCAACGCCGCCTCGTTGACCAGATTGGCAAGATCGGCACCAGAAAACCCCGGCGTGCCGCGCGCGATCACCTTGGGATCGACATCGGCGGCCAGCGGCACCTTGCGCATATGGACCTTGAGGATACGCTCGCGCCCGTTCACATCCGGATTGGGCACCACAACCTGACGATCGAACCGGCCCGGGCGCAGCAGCGCCGGGTCGAGCACATCCGGCCGGTTGGTCGCGGCGATCAGAATAACCCCTTCGTTCGACTCGAACCCATCCATCTCAACCAGCATCTGGTTGAGAGTCTGTTCCCGCTCATCATTGCCCCCGCCGAGTCCAGCGCCACGATGACGGCCGACCGCGTCGATTTCATCAATGAAAATGATGCACGGCGCATTCTTCTTGCCCTGCTCGAACATGTCACGAACGCGCGAGGCGCCGACACCGACGAACATTTCAACGAAATCCGAACCCGAAATCGTGAAGAACGGCACGTTCGCCTCGCCGGCGATGGCGCGGGCCAGAAGCGTCTTGCCGGTGCCCGGCGGGCCGATCAGCAACACGCCCTTGGGAATCTTGCCGCCCAACCGCTGGAATTTCTGCGGATCGCGCAGGAACTCCACGATCTCCTGCAACTCACCCTTCGCCTCCTCGATGCCGGCGACATCCTCGAACGTCACGCGACCCTGTTTCTCGGTCAGCAACCGGGCGCGCGACTTGCCGAAGCCCATGGCGCGGCCACCGCCGCCCTGCATCTGACGCATGAAATAGATCCACACCCCGAGCAGAATAATCATCGGCGCCCAGGAGATCAGATAATGGATCAGCGGGTTTTCCGGCGGATTGAGCGGCTTGGCGACCACGCGCACCTTATTGCTGATCAACGTATTGACCAGATTAGGATCGCTCGGCGCATAGGTCTCGAAGGTCGAGCCGGATTTCAGCGCGCCGGTGATATCATGGCCACGAATCGTGACGTGATCCACCTTGTTGGCGCTCACCTCGGACATGAAGGTCGAGTAAGCGACCTGCGTGCCGTGATCGGCCGGAGTGGTGGAGGGCTGGAACATGTTGAAAAGCAGCACGAAAAACAGTGCGATGATCACCCATACCAGCAGATTACGCCCTAGATTATTCATCAACCTTAATCCAGTTCTGTTGTCACCCGGATTGGCTACCGGGGTGGTCGGAGCGCCGACCAACCGTTTCGAGATCCAGCCAAAGCAAACGAGCCGCTACCATGGCACGCCCCGTCAGGCTTCGCTACCCAAAGTTTGAGATGGGCATGGTCGCCGATTTTCCTATCCCACAATCATGGATTCCACGCGCCAGTGATCAGCACCACCCGGTGCCGCGTGGTTGAACGCCAGCGCGGCCACCGGCGCCGGTGGCTGGTAGTCGAGCGTGAATGCCGTTGCCGGCTGGCAATGCGGCACCGCAACCACCGCGCCGTCACGAAAAAACGCGGGTAATCCGCGCAAAACAACGCTCGGCAGCCCGTTACGATCCCGAAAATCCGGCGCCGCGGCGCCCAGCGCGCCAAGCGCATCCGCCCCGCCAGGAACAGCGCGAATCCGGAACCGCCGATCCCACAGCGCATCGGCACGCGCCGCGACCGGCGGTGCGCAGGCGGCGGGTTCACGGCAAAGCAGCCAACCCGGCCCGAAGCGACCGGCGGGCATGATTTGAACGCCGCCCAGGGTTGCGGAATGCACCGCGCCCGCCAGCCGCTCGATCGAATCGCGCCGCGCCGGATAAACCGCCCCGCCCAGGCACCGGATCAGCGCCGCCAGCGCGTCGGGCGGCGCGCGATCGGCCCGCAGCAGCGCGAATCCGGCCGGCATGAGGCGGGCATGCGCCGCCAGAAAGGCGCTCGCCTCATGTTGCGCCGTTTCCAGCGCACGAGCGGCGGCATCGGTCGGACGTGGCGCGACAACGCCGCGCAGCCTGACCCGCTCGAACCGTTGATCCTGGTTCGACGGGTCCTCGATCCAGCCCAACCCGCGCCGACTTAGTTCAGCGCGCAGCGCCGCCGGCGCGACATCGAGCAACGGGCGCAGCAGAACGATGTCGCGCCGCGCCGACCACGCCGCCATGCCGGCCGCGCCACCGGTGCCGCGAGCGGCGCGCATCGCAATCCCCTCGGCCTGATCCGCCGCATGATGGCCGAACAGCAGATGCACCGCCCCGACGGCTGCGGCCTCCGCGGCAAGTGCGGCGTGCCGGGCAGTCCGCGCGCGCTCCTGCAACGCCGCGCCCGGCGCGATGTCGAGGCGGATGATGCGCACGCCAATCCCGCACGCTTCCATGCGTGTCGCGGTCAGCGCCGCCTCCACGCCCGATTCGGGGCGCAACCCGTGGTCGGCGATCAGCGCGGTAACCGATCCGCCGCGCCCCACCGCCCAATCCTGCGCCAGAACGGCCAGGGCTGAACTGTCAGCCCCGCCCGAAACCGCAACCGCGAGATGCGGCCGCCGTCCAAACGGGCCGAGACGATCCATCGCCTCGGCGAATCGCGCCGCCAGCGGCGCGTCGCCTAGTTGCAATGCGCGCGGGCGCGGGCCAGCCGAAGCCGCGCCGCCAGACTCGCCGAGGGTGAGGAGAACTGGCTCGCGAGCGAATCCAGCGTGTCGCACGCCTCCTGACTCTGATGGATCGCGGTGAGGGAGTTGGCCAGGCCGAGCAATGCGTCCGGCGCGTAAGGACCGGTGCGGGCGGCATTATAGGCATCGTCATAGGCGATCGCGGCCGATTGATGATCGCCCTGCCCGGCGAGCGCCCTGGCCAAAGTAAGTTCGGCGGCGCCCTTGCCGGCACCCTTGCCCTGCTTGGCGATCACGGCACGGGAATCGGCGGCGGCGGTCGCATAATCCCCGGCGGCCAGGGCGCGACGAGCAGCGGTGATCGAGGCGTCCACGCGCGCCGGACGGGCAGCGGCCGGCGCTGCGGGGGGTGGCGCGGCGGCGGTCGGCGGCGCGCCCGGCGCAGCCGCGCCGGTCTGGCTGAGCTGGAATTTCAGATTGCCGATTTCCTGCTTGAGTTCGTCGTGCTGGGTGGCAACCTCGTGTTCAAGCGTATCGACCCGACCGCGCAGATTCTGCACCTGATCGGTCAGGGTCTGGATCTGTTGCAGCATGTTGGGCAGCAGGGGATTGGTCGCGCTGCTGCCATTATCCGGCGCCGGCGATGGCTGCGCCAGCGCCGAACCGCCGCTGGATGATTGCATCGCCTGGATCTGCTGCTTGAGTTCAAGGATCTGGTTCTCAAGCGCGATGCCCTCGCGGCTCGAGATCATTTGTGCGTGAGCGCAACCCAACGGCACCAGTGTGGCAAGCGCAAGGCTGGCGATCGGCAGCGTGGTGAGCAGAAAACGGCGCATGAAACATCCTCGGGGCGGTTGGCGCGCAAGGCGCCGCTCATCTGTAGAGCAAACCCGGCGGAGGTTGAAGACCGCTGATCCCACCGGGAAGGTGGTAAAACGAAGCAGGTGGCGAAACGAAGACCGGCGGCCTGCTTGCGCGGGCCGCCGGATTTCAGGTCGAAACGAGGGAACGATGCCGAAGCGGCAACCGCCCCGCGGTCGCGGTTTTAAAGAAAGCCAGGTCTTTAGTGGCAGTTCTGCGGATTGAAGCCCTGAACCGAGGTGATCGCAACGCGGTCCTGGGCATAGTCTTGCGGCGTGTTGCCGGGCGATACCAGGCACGACTTGCCATAGGACACGGTCTGGACGCGTGACGGTGCCACGCCCTTGGCAACCAGATAGTCGCGGGCGGCATTGGCGCGTCGCTTGCCGAGGGCGAGGTTGTAGGTTTCGGTGCCGCGCGGATCGGCATTGCCGGCAACCAGAACGTCGACATTCGGATATTTCGCCAGCCATTCGGCCTGACGGCTGAGTGTCGCCTGGTCGGCGCTGGTCAGGGTCGACTTGTTGAAGCCGAAGAAGGCGCGATCGCCAACGTCAGCCACCAGCTGCTGCTCGCTGCCCGGAGCCGGGCCGGTCGATGCCGCCATCGCGCCTGATCCAGTGGAAGCCGTGGTGGTTTTGGGGGCGTTGGAGCATGCCGCAAGCAGGGCAACAGCCGCGAGTGCGCCCAGAGCTTTGATTTTCATATGTACCGTCCCGGTGTTTGGTGCCAAAGTTACTAAATTCGCCGACACAGTATCGGCTGGTGGAGTCCGTTATCCCAAGTCTTCCCGGTTCGCCACCCCGATACAGGCTGAACGCGCGCCAACCCCGCAACCGATGTGAAAACCGGATCATCACGTAAACGATTGAAGTGACATTTCCCAACAACCATTTCGCTTAAGCAGCATCTATTCCGGTTATCGCGATCGTTCAAGCCGCCTCACGCAACTTCGTTCGGGCCTGTCACGACATTTTGGCGATTTGGCGCTTGACGCGACTTTTTTGACACGGTTTGCCCGAATCTCGGGGTCGTTCCACCGAATTGACGACTTTTCTGCCGTCACGGTAACGGAACGTTAACCTCTTCTCGCTATCAAGGAGATCGAGGCCATTGGTCTCCGTTTCCTCCCTACCAACCACGGATCGTTCCGTGGTCCCCTTGAGAGTGTGATGAGGCAAAACCCATCACACTCTTTTTTTCACGCGGCTTCCGGCACGGCCATGGCAAACTATACCGGAACCGCCGCGCGCCGCGGCCACTCCCCGCAAAATCACCGCGCGCCAACTCCGGGCCACCACGCCGCCGGCCGACCCTCCGGTTATTTCGGCTGAAATCCAGGTACGCCGAGCTGCCAGAACAGAAACGCGTCCTGATCCGCGAGCGAGCGGATTTCCTGATCCTTGGTCGAGCCGATGCCGTGGCCGGATTGATAGCTCACGCGCAGCAGCACCGGGCGGCCCGAGGTGCTGGCGGCCTGCAGGCGGGCGGCGAATTTACCAACCTCCCAGGGTTCCACGCGCGGGTCATTGGCGCCGGTGATGGCAAGGATCGCGGGATATTTCACGCCGTCGCGAATATGCGCCATCGCGTCCATCGCATAGATCCAGTGAAAATCCTTCTCTTTCAGCACATTGCCGAATTCGATTTCGTTCGGCGGCCCGTTCGGGCTGAACTGCATCCGCAGCGCATTGGTGTCGCCATGGCTGTCGATCGCGGCGGCGAACAGATGCGGCCGCCACGCCACGGCGCCGCCGATCGTGATGCCACCGGCCGAGCCACCCTCCCCGGCGAGATGTGCGGGCGAGGTATAATGCTTGTCCACCAGATATTGCGCCGCGGCGATGAAATCGAACACCGTGTTGATTTTCCACTGTTTCATGCCCGCCTTGTGCCAGGCCGCGCCATACCAGCCGCCGCCGCGGACATGGGCAACCGCGATAATGCCGCCGCGATCGAGCCAGGGCAGAAACGTCGGCGCGAAAAACGGCGTGATGGTGATGCCGTAGCTGCCGTAGCCGATCAGCAGGGTCGGGTTTTTGCCATCGAGCCTCGTGCCCTTTTTCATGATGATCGAGACCGGGATCATCGTGCCATCCCACGAAACCGCCTTGACCTCGCGCGACTCGATGCCCGCGAAACTGACTTTCGGCGGTTTCTGCAATCCGGTGTTGGTCACCGCGCCGGTCGTCGGGGTAAAATCATACCAGGCCGCCGGAGTCGTCCAGCCGGACAGATGAAACCAAACCCCGGCGCCGTTCGGATCGGCCAGAATCTGGCCAAGACCACCCTGAAACGGCATCGCCGCCGCACTCGTCGCATCGCTGCCATAGGCAACACGCAGGATTCGCCCCATGCCGTCACGCATCGCGCCGACATAAAGCGCGTGCCGGCCGGCGGCGAGGCTGGTGATCACGTCCTCGCCCGGCGCCACCACGGTCTTGGGCGCGGCGGACCCCGCCAGATCATAGCTCACCACCTTGTAGCGCGGCGCGCCGTTCGGCGTGATCACATCGAGCCGGTCGCCATGCAGGGCGAACCCCGCCATCTGCATGTCGCGACCAACGATCTTGTGCCAAACCGGCTTACCGGCCTGCAGATCGGAAAGCTTGGTCGCATAGATATCATCGATCGACTGAAGTTCCTCATTTTCGGTGAACAGGCCGAGCGCGTAATTCGAATTTGGCGCCGTCACCACCAGCGCGTCCTGCGAAAACCGCATCGGCGCCGCTGCGGCGACTTGCCATCCGAACACCGCCCGATCGGTCGCACCGGTCGGGTCGGTCGCGTCCAGCATATGCAGATAGTCGCGGCTCTCCTGATAAAAATCGGTAACCGGCGCGTTCGGGCCGAATTTGTGCAGCCGGTAATAAATGAAGCCCTTTGAATCCGGCAGCCACGCGATCGGCGGAAAATCGGTGTTATCGCCGTCGATCCGGGTAATGCCGATCGGCAGGAGCTTGCCCGTCGCGACGTCGAGCACCCGGAGTTTCGCCTGCTCCGACCCGCCGCCGGAGACGCCAAAAGCGACGTATTTGCCGTTGGGCGAGACGAAATAATAGTTCAGCGCCTGCGGGATATGGTTCTTGCTGAACTGCATCGGATCGATCAGCAGACGCGGCGTGGCGCCGATTTTATCGAGCATAAAAAGATGCGCCGTGTTCTGACCCGGCGAGACCCCCATATAGAAAATCCGTCCATCGGCGCGGGTCACCCAGAAAATCGCGGTGCCGACATTCGCATCCCGCTTGATCTCGTCATACAATGCCTGCTTGCCCGGAATCGCGTTCAGCACCTTGCGGGTATAGGCGTTCTGGCTTTTCAGAAACGCGGCGAACCGCTTGCTGCCGGGTTTTTCCATCCAGCGATAATCATCGACCACCGGCGTGCCGAAATCATCGCTGACATGCCGGATAATCGGCGCCGGCGGCGGCTTGGCGATGCCTTCGGGTGCCGCAGGTGCCGCCAGCGCCGGCACGATGGCCGCGAGCGCGGCAAGCGAAGCGATAACGCCAAGACCTGTTCTGATCATCCGATTCCCCTCATTATCAAACCCCGCACCGCTACCGGAAAACAGCTGAATCACAAAGATTTTTTTAACCCGCGGCCATCGCGCCGCGCATCGGCGGCACCACCGCCAACGGTCTTCAAACGGTGCTGCGACATGAAATTGACCCGATCGCCGATCAATCATTTCGTTCATGTCCGGCGCGGGGTCGTCGCGGGTTTTTCATGTCCAAACAGCGCCCGAAAAAAATGTTGAAGCTTGTGACGTTTCTACCTCCAATTTGTGGATTCAACCGGATGGATCAGATAAATCAACAATCGTATCAAATTAAGACATGTCTTTCAGTCGATTCAGCTGCAATCGTTGCTGTGGCCATCGTTGCGGTGACCATCGACACAACGCGATTAAACGGGCTGATCAATGGATCAGCCTCGCATGGGTATTGAGGCGAACGAGGCGATTACGGTACCAGGTGAACGTGTCCGGATCGAACACGGCCCCCGGAATTTCGGTTCCGGGGGTTTTTTGTCGCGCTGATCGCGCGGCTTGACATTTGCCGTCCTTCACGCTCCCTGCCGGGCCATGTCAAACGATATCACCGCGATCGACCGTCACGCCCGCGCCGCGATCGATGCCGCCGCCAACCCCGCCGCGCTCGAGACGGTGCGCGTCGCCCTTCTGGGCAAATCCGGCGAAGTCACCGCGCTGCTCAAATCCCTCGGCGGGATGGACGCCGAGGCGCGCAAGGCGTTCGGCGCGGCGGTCAATGCGCTGAAAACCGGGCTGACCGACGCGATCGAGCAGCGGCGTCGCATCCTCGACGCCGCCGCCCTCGACGCCCGACTGCAAGCCGAGCGAATCGACATCACCCTCCCCGCCCGCCCCACCCCGCCCGGTTCGATCCACCCGATCTCGCGCACCATCGAGGAACTCACCGCTTTGTTCGGCGCCATGGGCTTCGGCGTGCAGGACGGGCCGGACATCGAGGATGACTGGTACAATTTCGGCGCGCTCAACATCCCGCCGCACCACCCCGCGCGCGCGATGATGGACACGTTCTATCTCAAAGCCGCCGGCCGCAACCGCCCGATGGTGCTGCGCACCCACACCTCGCCGCTGCAGATCCGCACGATGCTGAGCCGCAAGCCGCCGATCCGCGTCATCGTCCCCGGCCGCACCTACCGTTCGGATCACGACGCCACCCACAGCCCGATGTTCCACCAATGCGAAGGCCTGGTGATCGACCGCGGCATCACCCTCGCCCATCTCAAGGGCTGCCTGGTCGATTTCCTGCGCGCCTATTTCGAAATCCCCGACCTCAAGGCCCGCTTCCGCGCCAGCTACTTCCCCTTCACCGAACCCTCGATGGAAATCGACATCGCCTGGGACCGCAAGACCGGCACAATCGGCGCCGGGTCGGACTGGCTGGAAATCCTCGGCTCCGGCATGGTCCACCCCAACGTGCTGGCCAATTGCGGCATCGACCCGCGCGAGTACCAGGGCTTCGCCTTCGGCATGGGCGTCGAGCGCATCACCATGCTCAAGCACGGCATCCCCGATCTGCGCAGCTTCTACGACAGCGATATCCGCTGGCTGTCCCATTACGGCACCTCGCCGCTCGCCCCGGTCACGCTGCACGAGGGCAACGCGCCATGAAATTCTCGCTCTCCTGGCTCAAAACCCATCTGACCACCACGGCATCGCTGACCCAAATCACCGAAGCCCTCAACACGATCGGCCTCGAAGTCGAAGGCGTGGAAGATCGCGCCGCCGCCCTCGCGCCCTTCGTGATCGCCAGGGTGATCGAAGCCACCCAGCACCCCAACGCCGACCGCCTGCGGGTCTGCCGCGTCGATACCGGCGCGGGCGAGGTCTCGGTCGTCTGCGGCGCACCGAACGCCCGCACCGGCATGAACGCGGTCTTCGCCCCGCCCGGCGCCTACATCCCCGGCAGCGACATCACCCTCAAAATCGGCGAAATCCGCGGCATCGCCTCCGCCGGCATGCTGCTCTCCGCCCGTGAAATGGGCCTCGGCACCGATCACGACGGCATCGTCGATCTGCCGAACGACGCCCCGATCGGCACCGCCTACGCCACCTGGGCCGGGCTCGACGATCCGGTGATCGAAATCTCCGTCACCCCCAATCGCGGCGACGCGCTCGCGGTGCGCGGCATCGCGCGCGACCTCGCCGCCGCCGGTCTCGGCACGCTCAACCCCTGGGCCCCGCCGCCGATCACCGCAACCACCCCCAGCGCCATCGCCTGGCGCGACGATTTCACCGAAGCCTGCCCCTGGGTGCTCGGCCGCACCATCCGTGACGTGCGCAACGGCGAAAGCCCCGCCTGGCTGAAACAACGCCTCGAATCGGTCGGGCTGCGGCCGATCAACACCCTGGCCGACATCACCAATTTCTTCACCATCGACCTCGGCCGCCCGCTCCACGTGTTCGACGTCAACAAAATCACCGGCACCACCCTCACCCTCCGGCGCGGCACGGGCGAGCGGTTCCGTGGCCTGCACGGCAAGGACGTCACCGTCACCGCCGATGATTGCGTGATCGCCGACGAGGCCGGGGTCCAATCCCTCGCCGGCATCGTCGGCGGTGAAGCGACCGGCTGCGACGAGACCACCACCGATGTCTTCATCGAATGCGCCCTGTTCGACCGCGTCGCGATCGCGCTCACCGGCCAGCGCACCGGCATCTTCTCCGATGCACGGCAACGCTTCGAACGCGGCATCGACCTCGCTTTGCTCCCCGCCGCACTCGATGCCGCAACCGCAATGATAATCGACCTCTGCGGCGGCGAAGCCTCCGCCATCACCGCAGCCGGCGCCGAACCGGCCTGGCAGCGCCAGGCCAGCCTGCGGTTCGAACGCCTGTCGAGCTTCGCCCGGTCGGACGTCACCGCCGACCGCGCAACCGAAATCCTGGCGGCCCTCGGCTTCACCGTCGCCACCCGCGATCCGGCACAAATCACCGTCAACGTCCCCTCCTGGCGCAACGACATCGCCTCGATGGGTGCCTCCGGCGGCAGCGCGCTCGATCAGGCGGTCGATCTGCCGGCCGATCAGGCGGCAGCAGCAAAGGACGGCGCACGCGCGCTCGAACCCGAAGCCGACCTGATCGAAGAAATCCTCCGCATCGAAGGCCTCGACCGCATCATCCCCATCTCACTCCCCGCCCTCGGCGCGGTCCCCACCGCCACGCTCACCCCCCGCCAATCCCGCGCCGTGCGCGCCCGGCGCGTGCTGGCCGCGCGCGGCATGGCCGAATGCGTCACCTTCAGCTTCCTCGATCGCGCCACCGCCGCGCGATTCGGCGCAACCCCCGACGATCTCGCCCTCGCCAACCCGATCGCCGCCGATCTCGACCAGATGCGCCCGACCCCGCTGGCCACACTCGCCCAGGCCGCCGCCACCAACGCCGCACGCGGCTTCACCGACCTCGCCCTGTTCGAAATCGGCCCCGGCTACCGCGACATCTCGCCCGAAGGCCAGGATCAGATCGCCGCCGGACTGCGCACCGGCCAGACCCCGCTCTCATGGATCGCACCCTCCCGCCCGGTCGATGCGTTCGACGCCAAAGCCGACGCGTTCGCCCTCCTCGCCGAACTCGGCGTCCCGCTCGATGCCCTGCAAATCACCCCCACCGCACCCGCGCATTATCACCCCGGCCGCGCCGGCACGATCAAACAGGGCCCGAAACTCACCCTCGGCCATTTCGGCGCCCTGCACCCCGCCTTGTGCAGCGCGCTCGACCTGCCCGCCGGCAGCATCGGCTTCGAAATCGACCTCGGCGCCCTCCCCGAGCCGAAACGCCGCCGCAAATCCCTGCCCGCCTTCTCCAGCCTGCAACCACTCCGGCGCGATTTCGCCTTCATTCTCGATGAAACCATCGCCGCCGACGCAGTCCTCCGCGCGGCGAAAGGGGCCGAGCGCGGCCTGATCACCCATGTCGAATTATTCGACCGCTATGCCGGCGACAGGCTCCCCGCCGGCAAAATCTCCCTCGCCATCGCGGTGCATCTCCAGCCGAAGGAAAAAAGCCTGACCGATCCCGAAATCGAAGCGGTCTCGACCAAAATCGTCGCCGCGGTCACCAAGGCGACCGGGGCCACCCTGCGCGGCTGAGGCTTACTGCACCTGCGGACTGGGCAGCGGCATGGTGCCGAGCGTCTGCCCCGGCGCGGTCGGCGGCCCGGTCAGCACCGGGGCTGATCCGGTCAACGGCTGGGCGGTAATGCCGTTCCCTTCCGTATAGGGCGGCGGCTGGGTTGCCGATGAAGGGGCGAGGCCGGCGCCCGGACCATAGGCCAGCCATTCGGGCAGGCTTTTCTGGATCTGATACTGGAGTTCGACATTCATATCCGCCATCATCCGCTTGGTCAGCTGATACAGCGCCGCGCGAATCCGGTCCGGCGTCTCGTTCGACGGCGCGGTTTCGCTGCGCGAGACGGTGGCATCGGCGTAGCCGACCCGTTCACCATTACTGGTGCGGACACTGAGTTCCACCGTCATGGTCCCCTCGAGATTATCCCCGACCTGATGCAGCGACGCCCGCTTGATCACGAACACCGCCGAACCGGGGCTGCCATCGCCAATCAGGCGCTCGCGCGCCATGCGCTCCAGCACGGCGGCGGGCGCTTCGGGCGCCTCGTCGATCAGCGACGCCGCATTGGGGCCGGGCAGATAGTCGTCGCGCACCTGAACGCTGGCGACTTTCAGGGTAATCTGCGGCAAATACGTATATTGCAACTCGGGAAAACTGGTCTGCACCGGCGGCCCGCTGGAACAGGCGGCAAGGCCGAGCGGCGCGGCCAGCGCGAGCATGGCGATCAGGCGGGTGCGTTTCATGATTGATCCTCCCGGCGTTCGGCGGGTTCGGCGGGCGTGATGTCGGCCCGCGGGAAGCGGAAATCGATGTTGCAGAATTCGCAGGTCATGGTGATATCGCCATCGATGGTCATGTGATCGAGATCATCCGGTGAAAACCCGTGCAGCACGTCCGAAAGCCGGGCGCGCGAGCAGCGGCAACCGTAGGCGAGCGGGCGCGGGCGATCAACCGCCACCCCCTCGCCGTGAAACAGCCGATACAGCAGCCGGTCCGGCGGCAGCGCATCATCGAGCAATTCCGCCTCGGTAATCGTGGCCGCCAGAATCTTCGCGGTCCGCCACGCCTCCTCCTGCGCCTCTTCGGATAATTCCGGGTCGATCCCCCCCGCCCCGGCAATCCGCTCGATGATCAGCGCCGAAGCCCGCCACCCAGCCGGCGTCTCGGCACAAGCCAGATGAATCGCACAAGGCAATTGCTCGGAGGTCGCGAAATAATGCAGCGCCATATCCGCCAGAGTCTCGCCTTCGAGGCTGACGATCCCCTGATGCCGCTCGGTATCCGGCCCCTGATCGACGGTGAACGCCAGATACCCATCGCCCATCAGCGCGCGCGCGCTCGGCGTCTCGGGCATCGCCGCCTCCTCGGCCAGCCGCGCATAACCCCGCAGCGCCCCGGTATCGGTGCAATCGGCCAGCAGCATCGGCACCGGCCCATCGCCCTTGGCCTGAAGCGAGAAGGTGCCGGTGAATTTCAGCGCGGTGGCCAGGCAAGCGACCAGCGCCAGCGCCTCGCCGAGCAGGGTGCGCAGCGGATCGGGGTGGTCATGCCGGGTCAGCAGCGCGTCCGCCACCGGGCCGAGCCGCACCAGCCGGCCGCGAACCGGCTGTTTCGGCAGGAAAAACGGCGTGACGCCGCGCGGCACGGCAAGATCGGGCACATCGGGACGGGTACGGTCGAGAAAATGGGGTAGTGTGCTCATGCCCTATAGATAGAGGCAGGACGCGCATTTTGCCATCACCGATGAAACCGCTTGCCCCGCGCCGCGCTGCACGGTAGCGATGCAGCATGGCTGACCATGATGACGGTGACCTGATCGCGGCGATACATGCCCTGGCGCATGCGAGTGTTCTTGTCGTGGGCGATCTGATGCTGGATCGTTACGTCTACGGGCAGGTCGAGCGGGTCAGCCCGGAAGCGCCGGTGCCGATTCTGTCGGTGACCCGCGAAATCGCCATGCCGGGCGGCGCGGGCAATGTCGTGCGCAACCTGACCGCGCTCGAAGCGGCAACCGCCTTCGTCTCGGTGGTGGGCGATGATCAGGAAGGCTCGGATCTGACCGCGCTGATCGGCGGCCAGGCCAATGTGGAACCCTGGCTTCTGGTCGAAAACGGCCGCGCGACCACGGTGAAAACCCGCTATATCGCGTCAGGCCAGCATCTCATCCGCGCCGATCGTGAATTGGTGGCGCCGCTGCCGGACAAGCTGGGCGCGCGGCTTCTGAAAATCGCCGCCGACGCGATGGCGGCCACCTCGGTCACCGTTTTGTCCGATTACGGCAAGGGCGTGTTGGCGCCGGATGTCGCGCGGGCGCTGATCGCCAGCGCGAAATCGATCGGGCGGCCCGTGGTGGTCGATCCCAAAGGACTGGATTGGTCGCGTTATGCCGGGGCGGATGTCATCACGCCGAACCGGCGGGAGCTGGCGCTGGCCACCGGCATGGACCTGACCACCGAGGCCGCGATCGTGGCGGCGGCGCGTGGCCTGATCGAGCGCTTCGGCTTCGGCGCGGTGCTGTGTACCCGCGCCGAGGACGGCATGAGCCTCGTGACCGCCACAACGGAACGGCATTATCCCGCCGAAGCCGCCGAGGTGTACGACGTCTCCGGCGCCGGCGATACCGTGGTCGCCGTCCTCGCCGCCGGCCTCGCCGCCGGGCTGTCCCTCGAAATCGCCGCCCGCCTGTCGAACATCGCGGGCGGTCTGGTGGTCGGCAAGGTCGGCACCGCCGTCGCCCGCCCGAACGACCTGATCGATGCGGTCAAACCCACGTCGGGCGCGCTGCGCAAAGTCGTCACCCGGCAGGTCGCCGCCGAAGCCGCCGAGCGCTGGCGCCAGCGCGGCTGGCGGGTCGGCTTCACCAACGGCTGTTTCGATCTGCTGCATCCGGGACATATCCATCTGCTCGAACAATGCCGCGCGGCCTGCGACCGGCTGATCGTCGGGATCAACGCCGACCGATCGGTCCGGCGGCTGAAAGGGGCCACCCGCCCGGTGCAGCCGGAAGCGGCGCGCGCGGCGGTGCTGGCCTCGCTCGCCACCGTCGATCTCGTGGTGATCTACGACGAGGATACCCCGATCGACGTGCTCGAACTGATCAGGCCGGATGTGTTGATCAAAGGCGCCGATTACACGCGCGACACGGTGGTCGGCGCGCGGGAGGTCGAATCCTGGGGCGGCCGGGTCATGCTGGCCGACCTGCTGGCGGGCCATTCAACCACAGCGACAGTGCAGCGCCTGCGCGGCTAGAGCGATATGCGATTGAGTTGACGCGGCAGGAACAACTCAATCGCATATCACTCGAACCCCCGCGCACGCGCCTCATGTCCCCCGAGATCCGCCAAAACCTCCCGCACCGCCATGCCGAGCGTTTGAAGCTGCGCCGCCCCGATCGTGAGCGCCGGGGTCAGATAGACGATGTTGCGGAACGGACGCACCCAGACACCGCGCGCAATGAACGCCTGGCGCAGGGCGGCGGGATCATCGATGGACTCGAGTTCAACCAC
This sequence comes from Acidiphilium sp., assembly GCF_049977125.1. Classification (NCBI taxonomy): domain Bacteria; kingdom Pseudomonadati; phylum Pseudomonadota; class Alphaproteobacteria; order Acetobacterales; family Acidocellaceae; genus Acidiphilium; species Acidiphilium sp. The sequence continues at coordinate 33,074 of NZ_JBMFGY010000028.1, forward strand.
CCCGATCGCGCCCATCACGCGAACATCGCGAACACCGGGAATCGCGCGGCACGGTTCAAGCACGCGGCACAGCGCGGCCTCGATCGTCGCGACCTGAGCGAGCCGGGGTTCGGTTTCGAACAGGTCGAGCGCGGCATTGGCGGCGGCGCAGCCGAGCGGATTGGCCATGAACGTGGGGCCGTGCATCAGCGCGTCACCGGGAGATTGCGACAGGAACGCATCATACAGATCGCGGCTCACGATCGTCGCGGCAAGCGGCGAGGTGCCGCCGGTCAGGGCTTTCGACAGCGTTATGATATCGGGAATGACATCGGCCCGCTGATGGGCGAACATCGTGCCGGTGCGGCCGAAGCCGGTGAAGATTTCATCGAAAATCAGCGTGAGACCGTAATGATCGGCGGTGGCGCGCAAGTGGCGCAGCGTGGCGGCATCGTTGAACACCATGCCGCCCGCGCCCTGAACCAGCGGTTCAACAATAATGCCGGCGAGTTCCTGGTGGTGGCGTTCAACCAGCGCGTCGAAACTGGCGCGGGACGCCGGATCGCGCGGCAAATCGGCAATGACATGAGATTGCAGCATCCCGGCGAACAGTCTGTGCATCCCTTCCTCGGGGTCGCAGATCGCCATGGTGGCGAACGTGTCGCCATGATAGCCGCCATGAAACGCAAGGAATTTGGTGCGGTTACGCGCGCCGCGGTTGAGCCGCGCCTGCACCGCGATCTTCATCGCGACTTCGACCGCGACAGAGCCTGAATCACTGAAAAACACCCGCTCAAGCAGCGCCGGCAGCAGCGCCGCGAGGCGGCTGGCAAGGCGATAAGCGGGTTCATGGGCGAGACCGCCAAACATCACATGCGGCATCGCCGCGAGTTGCGCCGCGACCGCCGCGATAATGTGGGGGTGGTTATAACCGTGGCAGGCGGTCCACCAGGAGGCGATGCCGTCGATCAGAATACGGCCATCCGCCAGATGAATCTCGCTGCCCGCGGTGCGTACCACCGGCAACGGCAGCGGCGCGGTCTGCATCTGGGCATAGGGCAGCCAAACGTGATTCCACCCGGTGGTCAGCCAGGCCGGCGGGGTCACGGCAGGCGACGTCACGGCAGGCGACGTCACGATTGCCGTGTCATCCCCAGTTTTTCAAACAGCGCATTATCCCGCGCGACGGCGGGGTTGCTTGTGGTCAGCAGCGTGTCACCATAAAAAATCGAATTGGCGCCCGCCAGAAAGCAGAGCGCCTGAGCCTCGTCAGACAGCGCTTCCCTTCCGGCCGACAGGCGCACATAGGATTTCGGCATCGCAATCCGCGCGGCGGCAATGGTGCGCACGAAGTCGATCGGATCGATCGGAGCAAGGTCGCCCAGCGCCGTGCCTTTAACCGCGACCAGCGCATTGATCGGCACCGATTCCGGATAGGGGTCAAGATCAGCGAGCGTGGCAAGCAGACCGGCCCGATCCTCCAAATCCTCGCCCATGCCGATAATGCCGCCACAGCACACATTGATCCCGGCCTCCCGCACCGCCGCCAGCGTATCGAGCCGGTCCTGATAGACCCGGGTGGTAATGATATTGCCGTAGAACTCCGGCGACGTATCGAGATTATGGTTATAATAATCGAGCCCGGCGGATTTCAGCCGGCCGGCCTGGTCGGGCCGCAGCATCCCGAGCGTGACACAGGTCTCAAGCCCGAGCGCCTTGACCCCGGCAACCATGGCGGCAACCCTGTCGAGATCATGATCCTTGGGCGAGCGCCAGGCCGCCCCCATGCAGAAACGCTGCGCCCCGGCATCGCGCGCCCGGCGAGCCGCCTCAAGCACCGGCTCAAGCTCCATCAGCTTCGAGGCGGACACACCAGCCGCCGCCCCCGCCGACTGCGGACAATAGCCGCAATCCTCAGGACAACCGCCGGTCTTGATCGAAAGCAACGTCGAAATCTGCACCTCGGTCGGATCGAAATGCTGCCGATGAACAACCTGCGCCTGAAAAATGAGCTCAGGCAACGGCAAGGCAAGCAAGGACGCAATGCGCGCGCGGGTCGTGGTGGGCTGCTCAAGCGTCAGGGACATCAATCTCTCCAAATTACCGCTAGGGACTCCCACCCTGATAAACCGCGCCGCCAGCAACGGAAAGGGTTTCAAACCCGGGGACCGTCACGGCATCAAATCGCAACCATCCCCCATC
>NZ_JBMFGY010000029.1:0-32827 GCF_049977125.1 Acidiphilium sp.
CGTTTCACCGGTACGGACCAGATTAAAAAGAGTTTTTTGGTTCTTTTTTGCAAAAAAGAACGCTTTGACTTGCCTTGCCCTGGTGTTCTGGCGGCGGGGCGGATTTGGGGGAGCGTTTGGGTTTCGGGAGGGTTGGGGGGGCGGTGCTGGCTTCGGTGAGGATGAAGGTTTTGAGGGCCTGGGCGGCGAGGCTGAAGCGTTTGCCGTTGCGGTGGACCAGGTGCCAATGTCGTTCGAGGGGGAAGCCGGCGAGGTCGACGACGGCGATCCGCCCCAGTTTCAGCTCCATTTCGAGGGTATGGAGGGACACGACGCCGAGGCCGAGGCCGGCCATGACGGCGTGTTTGATTGCCTCGTTGCTGCTCATTTCCATTGATTGATGCAGACGCTCGCCCTGTTGCAGGAGAAATCGCTCAAAGGCGTCACGGGTGCCTGATCCGCGTTCGCGGATGATGAAGCGTTCTTTCAGCACGCGTTCGATCGGGATGTTGCGGATTGTGGCCAGGGGATGGCGGGGTGCGGCGACGACGACCAGCGGATTGGGCATGAAGGATTGGGCGACCAGATCGGCATCGTCGGGGGGGACGCCCATGATGGCCATGTCCGGCGTGTTTTCGGCCAGTTGTTTGAGCAGGGAGTTGCGGTTCGTCACGTCGAGATTGACGGTGATGCCGGGATGTTGCGCGCAGAAGCGGGCGAGCAGGTAGGGGGCGAAATACTCGGCCGTGCTGACCACGGCGACGTTGAGGGTGCCGTGGTGGAGACCTTTGATGTCATCGAGCAGGTTTTCGAATTCATCGATGCGGCTGAACATGTCGCGGCTGAAATGCGCGAGTTCGCGGCCGATTTCGGTGGGGAAGATCTTGCGTCCGATATGTTCGAACAAGGGGGCGCCGATCTGGTCTTCCAGTTGTTTGATCTGGTTCGAGACGGCGGGTTGCGTCAGGAGCAGTTCTTCGGCGGTGCGGGTGAAGCTGCCGGTGCGGACCACCGCCTCGAAGAGTTTGAGCTGACGCAAGGTGAAGTTGCGGCGGCGGCGGGTTCTGGGGCGTGGCTGGGTGCTAGTATTCATTAAAGCTTATGACTCGCATAATAATTCCATATTTTCCATGATAATTTTTCCCAGCTATGGGTTTTTCAGGGGTTTTCAAAACCAAGAACCCACCCTGCACCCGGCTACGAGGAAACGACCCATCCGATGTTCACCCTCAGACGTTGCTGGAGACTCTTTGCCTAGGATGTCGGCCCCGGCCTGTCAAAGCTGGCGCGCGGATGATCTTGCTTGACGAGAATGTTTGTTGACAAGGGAGTTTTTGATGAGCGGAAAAAAATACAGTGCAGGGGTTAAGGAATACCGGCACACTTATTGGACGCCTGAATACACGCCACTCGACACGGATATACTGGCTTGTTTCAAGATCACCCCGCAAGCGGGGGTTGATCGTGAGGAGGCGGCGGCGGCGGTGGCGGCGGAATCCTCGACCGGCACGTGGACGACGGTGTGGACCGACCTTCTGACCGATCTGGATTATTACAAGGGTCGCGCTTACCGGATCGAGGACGTGCCGGGCGATGATGCATGTTTTTATGCGTTCATCGCTTATCCGATCGATCTGTTCGAAGAGGGGTCGGTGGTCAATGTGTTCACCTCGCTGGTGGGCAATGTGTTCGGCTTCAAGGCGGTGCGCGCCCTGCGGCTCGAGGATGTGCGGTTTCCGATCGCGTATGTGAAGACCTGCGGGGGTCCGCCGTGCGGCATTCAGGTCGAGCGCGACAAGCTGAATAAATATGGCCGTCCCCTGCTCGGCTGCACGATCAAGCCCAAGCTCGGATTGTCGGCCAAGAACTATGGCCGGGCGGTTTACGAGGCGCTGCGCGGCGGGCTGGATTTCACCAAGGACGATGAAAACGTCAACAGCCAGCCGTTCATGCGGTGGCGCGAGCGGTTCGACTTCGTGATGGAAGCGATCCAGAAATCGCAGGATGAAACCGGCGAGCGCAAGGGTCATTATTTGAACGTAACGGCGCCGACGCCGGAGGAGATGTATAAACGCGCTGAATATGCCAAGGAAATCGGCGCGCCGATCATCATGCATGATTACATCACCGGCGGCTTCACCGCCAACACCGGGTTGGCGAATTGGTGCCGCAACAATGGGATGTTGCTGCATATCCATCGCGCCATGCATGCCGTGGTGGACCGCAACCCGCATCATGGCATCCATTTCCGGGTGCTGACCAAGGTGTTGCGGCTTTCGGGGGGCGATCATCTGCACACCGGCACCGTGGTCGGCAAGCTCGAGGGGGATCGGGCCTCGACGCTCGGCTGGATCGATTTGCTGCGGGAATCGTTCGTTGCGGAGGATCGCTCGCGCGGGATTTTTTTCGACCAGGATTGGGGATCGATGCCGGGGGCTTTCGCGGTCGCCTCGGGGGGGATTCATGTCTGGCACATGCCCTCGCTGGTGACGATTTTCGGCGATGATTCGGTGCTGCAATTCGGCGGCGGCACGCTGGGGCATCCATGGGGCAACGCGGGCGGCGCGCATGCCAATCGCGTGGCCGCGGAGGCCTGTGTGCAGGCGCGCAACGAGGGGCGCGATCTGGAGCGGGAAGGCAAGGATATTCTGATGGCCGCCGCCGCCCATTCGCCCGAACTCAAGATCGCCATGGAAACCTGGAAAGAGATCAAGTTCGAATTCGACACGGTGGATAAGCTCGACATCGTCAACCGCTGAGCCGCCGCTGGCGGGCGCCGTTCGATCGGGACCGCTGGCCTTCTGGTATCCGTCAAACAAGGAATGTGATCATGACTGTCCAGGCCTATAAATCCTCGCTGAAATACGAGACCTTCTCCTACCTGCCGCCGATGACGCCTGAGCAGGTGCGCCGGCAGGTGGCCTATACCATCGCGCAGGGGTGGAATCCGGCGGTGGAGCATACCGAGCGCGGCACGCCGGCGCATGTCAGTTACTGGTATATGTGGAAATTGCCGTTGTTCGGCGAGCAATCGGTCGATGCGGTGATGGCCGAGATCGAGGCGTGCCATCGCGCCTTTCCCGATCATCTGGTGCGGTATGTCGCCTATGACAATTACGCCCAGAGCCAGGGGCTGGCGTTCGTGGTGCATCGCTGAAGCCCGGGTCAAAGGCAACGGGCGCAATGGAAATAGATGGATCGATCCGGAGCATCGGCGATGATATTACGGTGCCAGAATGATAAGTCGAGGTGAGTTCCCATGACAACCGCACATCAACCGGCCACCGCCACCCTTTCGGGGCGTGAGATCGCCCTGATGCGCCGCCAGGCGATGGCGCAGCATGGGAAATCGGGACTGAGTCTGGTGCGCCCGGTGGCGCTGATTGCGCCGGCGCCGGGCCCAGAGCCACGGCGTGAGGCGGTGCCGCAGGATGGCGCGGCGGCGGGATGGCAGGGCGCGGCCACGCCGGCGGCGCCGAGGCGCGCGGCGCTGGAGCGGCGGCTTGCGTTGAGCCGGGTGGGGAAAGCCGCATTGCCGGGTCGCGCCGCGCGGCAGCCGGGTCCTGGGATGATGAATGGTGCGCGGGAGGCTGCGGTTCCGGCGGCCTGCGGGTGTGGGTGCGCGGGCGTGTTGGAGAGCGCGGACGGTGCCGCGATCGAGAGTGCGGCTGGCGCCGTGATCGAGAGCGCGGCCGTCGCCGAAGTGGCGACGGGCGATGCGGCCGCGCGGCGGGTGGTTCAACCGGTTGGCCGGGCGCTGGCGCGGGCGCGTCGCGCTGCCTTGGCGCAGGATGGCAAATCCGGGCTTCGGCGCGTCGAGCAGGCCGCGCGGATCGCGGTGGCGCTGCCTGGGCAGGATTGGCAGATGGCCATCGCGAAGGGGGCCAGTGGCCGGCAGGTGGCGATGCAGCATCGCAAGGCGCGCGCGCTGGCGGGCGGCGGCGGGGCCAACAAGGCCGCGCCTTCCCGTCCGAGCGGGCCGGTGCGGCCACGACCGGCGCTGATGCAGGCGCCGCCCAAGGTTGAGCAGGGTCATACTCTGTCCGGCGCGGCGATCACCGGAACGATGGTGGAGCGCAGCCGCAAGGTGACCGGCAATGAACCTGGTTCGTGTCGCGCGGTCACCGGGACTGAATACATCGGGTCCGAGCAATATGGCGATCTGTGCGCCGTTACGGTCGCGGCGGGAGCGGCGAAGGTGCGCGTGAGCCGGACGGCGCGCGACCAGAGCGTGACCGGCACCGAGATCGGCTATGCGCGCCAGATGACCGGCAATGAGGCCGGCGCCTGCCACGCGGTGACCGGCACGGATTACCTGCCGGCCGATATGTATGAGAAATTCTGCCCGCCACGGTCCCCGGAGACATTGGGCAAGGGCGGGGTGATGACTGGGACGCGGGTGGGTGCCGGCACGCCAGGGGGGCGGTCGGCACCGGTCACCGGGGGCGAAAGCGGCGCGGACCGGGCGATTACCGGCACTGTCTATGCCGTTCAATCCCCTGATACCGCGCCGGCAAAAAGCGCGCTGAGCCACACTTATGCGGCGCTGCCGCTGACGGGTAGCGCGATCGGGGGTGGCGCGCCCAAGGTTAGCGCGATCGGGGATACCGCGGTCGGGGGTACCGCGTCGGGGCGCGCCCCGAAGGTGACCGGGGATGAGCCTGGGTCGTGCCGTGCCGTGACCGGCAGCCAATATCTCTCCGCTGAACATTTCAAGGAGGTCTGCCGCAGCGAGGTGCCGCCGCCGGTGCGCCGGACGGGTGTGATGTCCACCCCGGACGGGCAGACGGTGACCGGCAGCGCGGTCGGGCGGGCGCGGCAGGTCACCGGCGATGAAGCCGGTGCGTGCCGGGCGGTGACGGGGAGCCAGTATTTCAACGCCAAGGATTTCGGGGTGCTGTGCACGACCGTCACCGGCGCGCCGGCCGCTGCGCCGAAGGGCCAGGCGCGTGACCGGGCGGTGATTGCCGCGGCGATGGTGACCGGCGATCGTCCCGGCGCGGGGGGGGCGGGCACCACGGGCGATGAACGCGGGGCGTGCATTGCGGTCACCGGGGTTCCCTATGTGGGCGCGGATAATCGGGCGGGTTTCTGTGCGGCGCTTCCTGAAATGGCGGGCCGATCGCCGGGCCGGCAGGGCGCGGCCATGCCGGAACCGGGGCCGGCGCCCGTCGATTTCAGTATCCGCTCGCCCGCGCGCGCCGCATGGGATGCCGCCGCCGGAGGGCGCGCGGGCGATAGTGTCGTTACCGGCACGGCCTATGGCGGCGCCGAGCGGATCACCGGACCCGGCAACAAGGCGGGCGGGCTGATCACTGGAACGCCGGAGTTCCGTCATCACGATTTCACCGCCATGCCGCGCGGCGATGCGGCGCCGGGCGAGCGGGTCAGGATGGGGACGGCGCAGCGGCTGAGCGGTGAAGCGCATGTCCATGAGCGGGTCACCGGCGATGCGTGGCAGGCGCAGAGCCGGGTTTCCGGCACCGAGGGGCGGTCGAGCGTGATGCGTAACCCATCGCGGCGGGGTCAGCCACGTGGCGAGGGGGTCGATGCGCGCGGGGGGCGCGCGGCCGACATGCCGGCAGCCGGGGCTATTCTGGTGACCGGTTCGTCCGGGAATACCGGGCGGGGCGCGGTGGTGACCGTGTCCGGTGGGGCGCGGGCGTGAGATCGGCGCGATGAACACCCGCCAACGCCGCGCCGCGCAGCATGGCTTGATCAACCGGCCCGCCGCGCGGATGGCGCAGGCTCTCGGCGTGCCGAGGGTGATGCCCAACCCGGCCTGCGTGCCGGGCAGCTTGCAGCGGTGCGAGCATGCGCTGGTCGATCAGGCGCTCAACGCGGCGCTCTATGATTACGAGTGCCGGATCGCGGCGCGGTTCGAGGCGATCGTCGGGACTCTGAAGGCGATCTCGGCAATTCAGCATACGCCTGATTTCGTCGCGCGGGCGCAGGCTATGGCGCGGGCGAATCTGGGGTTCGAATTGCCAGAAACGGTGCTGGCGCAGGCCTGGGTCGCGGGTCTCGACATGCGGCGGTTGCACGCCCATTGCGTGCTGCGCAGCTTTAAATCCTGCGTCGAGCAGGCCGCCGATGACAAGGCGCCGTGGCTGGCGCAAGAGGCGATCGATGGGGATTTCCTGCGCGCCTGCGGCTTTCATACCGTGGACGTCACGCCCTGCGCCGATGGCCGGTTGCAGGGGCTGCTGCCCTTCGTGTTCCGGATGGCGCCGGGGCCGGAGATTGTCGTGAAGGCCAACGCCGGCGCGCTGTTCGATATCGAAAGCGACATGCACGACTGGGCGCAGCGCGAAATCCTGCGGCTCAGCGGCGGTCTGAGCGAAGGGTCCGAAGAGGGCACGTATTTAAAGATCGCGGTCTATCATTTCAGCAGCGCCGCGCCCGCGCATCAGGGATGCGCCGCTCATGCCAGCAAGGACGCCGCCGCATGCCATGCCGCACTCGAACGGCTGGCGGCGTTGCGCATGGCCATCGATTCCACCTTTGGACGTGGTGCCGCGCCGGCGACTCTGCTGATCGGCCTTGATACCGATCTGGACGCCATCCGTCTCCATACGCCCGATGCCGCGGGACGGATCGAGGCGGGACGGTTCATCGACGCCGGCGCGGTGTATCGGGCGACCAATGGCATCGACCGCGATGCCGCGCGCGCCGCGCTGCGCCGGGAGGTTGCCGCACGGGCGGCGGACGGGATGGCGTCCGGGATGCAGGCGCTGGTCGAACGGCTGCTCGAAGCCAATTTATCGCAGATCGAATATGTCATCCGCCATCATGCGGGGCGCTACGCGGAACTCGGCCATGACGAGCATTTCATCTGCGCCGGCGAGGCGCCGACGGATGTCCAGATCCGCAACATGTATTATTTCGCCCATCTCGATACGGTCGAGGAAGGCACCGCGGATCTCGATGTCGGGATCGAGATCTTCAAGGGTCTGAACCTGTCGCAGGGGCTTGCGATTCCGGTGCTGGTGCATTTTTGTCATGACCAGCACGTGCCGGGCGGGCGGGACCGCGCGGTGCAGCGCTGCCGCCGGGTCAAGGCCGCGATCGAGGAGCGGTACGCGGCGCTGGCCGCGCAGGGCCGGCTGCATTGCCAGATGGCGGTGAGCGACCGGAACGGCGCCGAGCGGTGCTGCTTCATCGAGGACGCACCAGGCCAGGGCGCCGGCGCGGGGGATCGGGCATGAGGATCATGCGGGTCGAGAAAACCCTGGTGTCGACCAACCGGCTGGAGGCGTTCGGTCATCGGCCGCTTCTGGTGGTGCAGGAAAAAATCGGCGGCACGCGCAGCGTTGCGGTTGATGCGGTGGGCTGCATCCCCGGCGACTGGGTCGTGTGTGTCGGCTCATCGGCCGCGCGGGAGGCGGCCGGGGCGAAGGATTATCCGTCCGACCTGACGATCGTCGGGATCATCGATCACTGGAAAGCGGAGGACTGACATGGAGATCATGCGTGTCATCGATGATCTCGTGTGTACCCGGCGGGTGCCGGGGTTGAGCGTTGCATCGCTGCGGGTGGTGGAGACCATGCAGGGGATCATCGCGGTCGCGACCGACCCGGTGGGCGTGCCGCATGGCAAATGGGTGTTCACCACCAGCGGCAGCGCGGCGCGCTATGCGATGCCTGATATCGCGGTGACGACGGATCTGACGATCTGCGGCATCATCGATGAGGGATCGCCATGAAACCCAAGGGCAACCGGACCGTGCGGCGGGGGGCGGCGATCGGCGACGCGCCGCGCGCCGCCGCACGGTCCGGCGATTTTTCAACAACATCTTCAAAGGAGTGGAACCATGGCTGAATACAACGGAATTGCCCTTGGCATGATCGAGACGCGTGGCCTGGTGCCCGCGATCGAGGCCGCCGACGCGATGACCAAGGCGGCGGAGGTGCGGCTGATCGGCCGCCAGTTCGTGGGCGGGGGCTATGTCACCGTGCTGGTGCGCGGCGAGACCGGCGCGGTCAACGCGGCGGTGCGCGCCGGGGCGGATGCGTGCGAGCGCGTCGGCGATGGTCTGGTGGCGGCGCATATCATCGCGCGTGTGCATAACGAGGTCGAGGGCATCCTGCCCAAGGTGCCGACGGCGTGAGCCGTCGCATCGTCATCGTGAAATCCCGAGGATAAAACACATGGCTGAATACAACGGAATTGCCCTTGGCATGATCGAGACGCGTGGCCTGGTGCCCGCGATCGAGGCCGCCGACGCGATGACCAAGGCGGCGGAGGTGCGGCTGATCGGCCGCCAGTTCGTGGGCGGGGGCTATGTCACCGTGCTGGTGCGCGGCGAGACCGGCGCGGTCAACGCGGCGGTGCGCGCCGGGGCGGATGCGTGCGAGCGCGTCGGCGATGGTCTGGTGGCGGCGCATATCATCGCGCGTGTGCATAACGAGGTCGAGGGCATCCTGCCGCCGCGGCCCGATGTCGGCGGGGGTGGGCGGGATGCGGAAATTTCCTCCATCCGGAGCTGATGGCGGCACGCGATGAGGCGCATCGATCCACCAACCCTGAGCCTTCCGTATCGGCGGGGTGCGGACAGCACGACGCCGATCGGGGAGGATCAGCCATGACCACGCCGCCGGAGGGTTGGGAGGCGCGCGGACGCCCGCCGAGCTGGTTCCGCCGCTTCACCTTCGCGAAATATGCCGAGACGCGGGATTTTCTCGATGCGGTGGCGGCGCTGAGCGAGGAACTCGGCCTGCACCCGCAGAACATCAATTTCGCCGCCACCCACGCCAATATCACCATCGAGGGCCCGGAGCGCCAGGCACCGGGCGCGGCGGAGCTGGCATTCGCGCTGCGGATCAACGCGCTGGCGGCGAGCCGCGTGTTGCCGTGATGGACACGCGGATCATTGCGATGATCAACCAGAAGGGCGGCGCGGGCAAGACCACGCTTGCGATGAATGTCGCCGCCGGGCTGGCGCGGCGCGGGCCGACACTCGTGGTCGATCTCGATCCGCAAGGCTCGGCGCTGCAATGGGCGCGGCTGGGGCGGGAGATGTTTCCCGCGCCGGTCACGCAGATCGCGGGGCGATGGACGCCGAGCGACCTGCACCGGACCTACCGGGACTGGGCATTCGTGGTGCTCGACTGTCCGCCGGCGCTCGATCGCCACGCCGCCCGGCAGGCGCTGCGCGCGAGCGACATCGCGCTGATCCCTACCCTGCCCTCGCCGGTCGATTTATGGGCCGGGCTGCGGCTGCCGCGGGAGATCGACGCGGCGCGCCGGACCAATCCCGCGCTGCGCGCCTTCGTCGTGCTCAATCAGATCGAGCCGAACAGCGCGCTGTCGGCGGCGTTGCGCGATGGTCTGGCGGAGTTCGGCCTGCCGGTTCTCACCGCCGCGCTGCGTCGGCGCGCCGCCTACAAGACCTGCGCGCTCGAGGGTGTTTCGGTTTACCAATTGGGGCGCCGGGGGCAGGACGCCGCGGCGGAAATCCAGGCGATCATCGAGGAGGTATTGCCATCATGACCACCGTGAAGTCGAAACTGGCCACGAATGTGCGGGCCGCGAAGGCGCAGATCGGCGCGACCCCCGCGCCGAAGATGGTCGCGCCGAAGATGGGTTCGCCGGAGATGGGGTCGGACGGCGCGAGCCGGACCAAGGCCGCGCGCAAGCGTGCCAAGCCCGCGCCCGCGCCGGCACCAGCGGCGGCGGAAAAGGCACCGCCGGCGGCGGGGGATCATGCCAGCGCCTTGTTTCCCTCCCGCGTCTGGCCGGATTGAGACCCGGAACACGGCGGGAGCGCCCGCGATGTGGTTTATTTGAACATCATGAAGGTTGCCATGAGTCCCGAACATTTCTACCGCAGCTATTCACCGCGCCAGCCTGCTTCGGCGCGGTATCCCGGTCCGGGGCCGGCTGCGCAGCAGGGCGCCGCGCCAGCTCCGATGACGACATCAACGGGGGCCACACCTCCGGGGGCGAGCGATGCGGCAAACGATCCGCTTGCCGCCTACCGGATCAACGAAGCGCCCTATTACCGCGCGGTTGCCGACGAGGTTGAACTCTATGAGGCGGCGTATCTGGCCCGGATGCCGATGATGCTCAAAGGCCCGACCGGCTGCGGCAAGACCCGCTTCGTCGAATACATGGCCTGGAAACTCGGCAAGCCGCTGATCACGGTCGCCTGCAACGAGGATATGACCGCCTCCGACCTGGTCGGGCGTTTCCTGCTCGATGCCAACGGCACGCGCTGGCAGGACGGGCCGCTGGCGCTCGCCGCACGGCACGGCGGCATTTGCTATCTCGATGAAATCGTCGAGGCGCGGCAGGATACCACCGTCGTGATCCATCCGCTGACCGATGCGCGCCGGATCCTCCCGCTCGACAAGAAGGGCGAGGTGATCCACGCGCACCCGGATTTCCAGGTCGTGATCTCTTACAACCCCGGCTATCAATCGCTGATGAAGGATCTCAAGCAATCGACCAAGCAGCGCTTCGGCGGGCTTGATTTCGCCTATCCGGCGCATGAGGTCGAGGCCGAGATCGTCGCGCATGAATCCGGCATCGGGCGCGATGTCGCCAAAAAACTGGTGCAGATCGCCGAGCGCGCCCGCAACCTGAAGGGTCACGGGCTGGACGAGGGGATTTCCACCCGCATGTTGATCTATGCCGGTTCGCTGATCGAGCGCGGGGTGAACCCGCTCGCCGCCTGCCGGGTGGCTTTGGTCCGCCCGATCACCGACGATCCGGATATGCGCAACGCGCTCGATTCCGCCGTCACCACCTATTTCTGACCGCAACACACCGCCAGCCGAGGCACGATCGCCCGTTCATGACCATTTTGCTCGATGATTATCAGCCTCTCCTCGCCGATCTTCCGGAACCGGCCACCGAGGTGCTGCGCGCGATCTGGACCGAGGCCGCGCGGGTGTTCTCGCCGCGCGGGCTGGAACGCTACATGCGGAGCGCCACCGCCCTGCATCAGCTGGGACGCGGCGAGGATCTGGTCGTCACGTATCTGCAATCCATACCCGCCGTCGCCCGCAGCCTCGGCGAGGCGGTGCTGGACGACATCACCAGCTTTCTGCTGAGCATGGCCTCGAAAACCTCCGGCCAGGTGCTCGCCCTGATCTGCGGCACCGCCCCGCTCGCCGCCGACCGGCTCGCCGATGCCGAGTTGTTTCGCGGCTATCTCGCGGTGCTCGGCGTTGTTCTCGCGCAGGCGCCGCGCGGGTTGCGGCCGATGCTGGAAAACCTCGATCGGCTGTTCGGCCAGCTCACCCTGGGCGGGTTGCGCCGCTGGGTGAACTGGGGGGCGCAGGCCTACAAGGCCGATTTCGACGGTCAGGCGCTCTATTTCGGCCTGAAAAGCCCGGATTCCCTGGCCGTGCTGCAACAGGAACGCAAGGGCACCCTGTTCGTCGATATTCAGCGGCGGCTGAATATCTATCTGCGCGCGATGTGGGGGCGCGATTTTTTTCTGCGCCCGACCGCCGGCGATTACGAGAACCGCGAGGGGTTGCGCGCCTATATCGATCGCTTCGTCATCCATATCGCCGATGCCTATGATGATCAGCCGATCCGCGATGCCTCCGGCGAGGTGGTCAGGACGGTGCCGGCGCTGGAAGTCTATCGCGCGGTCGCCAATCATTGCGCGGCGCATCTCGCCTTCACCACCACGCCGCTATCGCGCCAGGAGCTGGTGCCGGTGCATGTCGCGGTGATCGAGATCATCGAGGATGCGCGGGTCGAGGAACTGGCGATCCGGCAGTTTCCCAATATGCGCGACGCCTGGCTCGCACTGCATCCGCGCCCGGATGTCACCACCAAGCCGGCGCGGATGGGCACGCTGTTCGCCCGCCTCGCCTACGCTTTGCTCGACCCCGACTGGCACGATCCCCACCCCTGGGTCCAGCAGGGTGTGGCGGAGTTCCGCGCCGCCGAAACACTCGACGACAGCCAGGTGAGCTGGAACATCGGGGTCTCGCTGGTCCACGGGCTGCTCGCGGTGCCGGTGCCCGAATACGATCCGCGCCGCGACGGTCAGGGCGTGATCTATCGCGACGATAACCGCTTCGTCTGGCAGGGCGAGGCCTACGACACCGACGAGGCGCTGGCCGCGACCTGGGAGACCGTGCAAATCCGCAAGAAAACCTCGCTGATGGAGATGATCAACAATCTCGACGTCGAATTCGCCGGCGATGACGCGCAGGAAATCTGGACGCTGCCGACCGAATACATCCTCGATCAGGAAGGGGTGAGCATCAACCAGCTGGAAGGCAAGCCACCGGTCGCCGAGCCGGTCTATTATCCGGAATGGGATTACCAGATCCAGCTCGAACGCCCGACCTGGGCCGCCGTGCTGGAGCGCCATCCGCCGACCGGCGATCTCGCGATCATCGACAAGATCGTCGAGGACAACAAGCCGGTGATGGCGCGGCTGCGCTTTCTGATCGAGGCGATGGCGCCGCAGGGGATGCAGCGCATTCGGCATATCGAGGACGGTGACGAGCTCGACATCAATGCCGCGATCCGCGCGATGATCGACATCCGCACCGGTCAGCAACCCGACCCGCGGGTGATGAGCAAATCCAAGCGCCATGTCCGCGACCTTGCGGTAACCGTGCTGCTCGACATGTCGGAATCGAGCAACGACAAGGTGCGCGGCCAGGATTACACCGTGCTCGATCTCACCCGCGCCGCGACCGTGATGCTGGCCAGCGCGCTCGACCGGATCGGCGATGCCTTCGCCCTGCACGGCTTCTGCTCGGATGGCCGGCACGACGTGCATTACTACCGGTTCAAGGATTTCAACCAACCCTATGACGATCTGGTCAAATCCCGCCTCGCCGGCATGACGGGCGCCTATTCCACCCGCATGGGTGCCGCGTTGCGCCACGCCGGCCACCTGATCGGCCAACAGCGCCATGCCAAGAAAATCATTTTCATGATCACCGATGGCGAACCGGCGGATAATGACATGCGCGACCCGCAATATCTGCGCCACGACGCCAGGCACGCGGTCGAGGCGTTGCGCCGTCAGGGCATCACGACCTACGCGATCTCGCTCGATCCGCACGCCGATCAATACGTCGCGCGGATTTTCGGCGCGAAATACTACACGGTGGTCGATCATATCGAGCGGCTGCCCGAACGGCTGCCCTCGCTTTACATGGGGCTGACGCAATAATGTCCGGGACCAGCAATGCGGACATCACGCTGCGCGCCTTCGTGTTTATCGACGCGCTGCAACCCCAGCTCGCCTCCTATCTCGCGACCTCCTCGCAAGGGTTCCTGCCCGTCCCCGGCGATGCCTGCCTGTGGATCGAGGTTGCCCCCGGCATGGCGGTGCACCGGCTGTCGGATATCGCACTCAAGGCGACCAACGTGCATATGGGCGAGCAGGTGGTCGAACGCGCGTTCGGCTCGATGGAAATCCATTACCGCAACCAGAGCGAGGTGCTCGAAGCCGGGCGCGTGGTGCTGCGCGAGCTGAAAACCACCGAAGACGCACGGATGCCCTGCCGGATCGCCTGGAAGGAGGTGATCTGCGCGATCACGCCGGACCACGCGACGCTGATCAACCGGCAGTTGCGCAAGGGTTCCATGCTCCTGCCCGGCAAATCCATGTTCATCATGGAGACCGAACCGGCCGGTTATATCGTGTATGCCGCCAACGAGGCCGAAAAGGCGGCGAATATCACCCTGATCGATGTGCGCCCGTTCGGCACGTTCGGGCGGCTGACCATGATGGGCAACGAGGCCGAGGCCCATGCGGCGATGCGCGCCGCCGAGCACGCGATCGCCAGCATCAACGCCGCCGCCGGCCGCGCCGGCCGATGATGGAGATCGATTCCCCGATCAAGCGGCTGCTGTTCAACACGGTGCGGGTAGACATCGAGCTGGACGACGGCAGCAGCGGGTCGGGCACGGCGTTTATCGTCGATCACCTGCATCGGAACGTGGTGCGTCCGTTCATCGTCACCAATCGCCATCTGGTCGAGAATGTCCGTCGCGGCGGTCTGGTGTTCACCCAGAAGCGCGACGGCAAACCGCTGATCGGCCAGCGCTTTCAACTCGATATCGAGGATTTCGCCGCCGCCTGGTTCGTCCATCCCGATCCGGCGGTCGATCTCGCCATCGTGCCGCTCGCGCCGCTCGAGGCGGCGGCGCGCGCGCAGGGGGTGGCGCTTTATTGCCATGGCATCGACTCGCGCCTTAGCCTGACCGAGCCGGATATGGATCAGTTCGACGCGCTGGAAGAGGTGCTGTTCGTCGGTTATCCCAGCGGGATCTGGGATCATGTGAACCTGATGCCGATTTTGCGCCGGGGCACCACGGCGACGCCGCTGGCGCTCAATTTCGAGGGGCGGGATGAGTTTCTGATCGATGCGGCGGTGTTTCCGGGGTCGAGCGGCAGTCCGGTTTTTGTCGCCGAGCCCGAGAAATTCCGGGGGCTGCGGCCCGCGACACCGCGCTACCGGTTCGCCGGCGTGGTGGCCGCGGTGTTCTTCCGCGAGGAGACCAACCAGATCGTCCCTGCCCCGGTTCCCGCCGCCGCGACGGTGGCGACGGTGACCGGCGCGGAAATGGTCGATCTCGGCCTCGTCATCAAGGCGAAGGCGGTGCTTGAGATCCTCGATGCCTATTGCGCGCGATGGACCGCCTGACCGCCCGCCGGAATCCGGGCGATGGCGCTGTGTTGCGATGAAACCGGCGCAGCTCAAGCCGCTCCTGCGGCATGTCACCTTCCGTCAGTTGCAGATATTCGCCGCGGTCGTTCGCAATGGCAGTTTCACCAGGGCGGCCGAGGAGTTGTTCCTCGCGCAGCCGACGATCTCGATCCAGATGAAGAAACTGAGCGACGCCGTCGGGCTGCCGCTGTTCGAGCAAAATGGCCGGGATATTCGCGCGACCGACGCCGGGCAGGATCTTCTCGCGGCCTGTCAGGAGTTGTTTCTGATTTTCGAGAATCTCGATACGAGGATCGCCGATCGCAAGGGGCTGCGTCGCGGCCGGCTGCGTCTTGGCGTCGTCACCACCGCCAAATACATCGCGCCCGAACTCCTCGCCGCGTTCGGCGCGCGCTACCCGGGCATCGAATTCAGCATGAAGGTCAATAACCGCGACGATATCATCACGCGGCTGCGCAACAACGAAGACGATCTGTATGTGATGGGTCAGGTGCCCGACGAGGATGTGGAAGCGATTCCGTTCGCCGACAATCCGCTGGCTGTCATGGTCAATCGCGGTCACCCGCTCACCCGGCGAGCCTCCCCCCTGCCCCTCGCGGCGATCGCCGCGGCGCCGTTTCTGATTCGCGAATTCGGTTCCGGCACCCGTCATGCTTATTTGCGGTTATTTGCCGAACATGGGCTTAAGCCCAATATCGTGATGGAGTTGGGCAGTAACGAGGCGATCAAGCACGCGATCGCCAGTGGTCTCGGCCTCTCGATCCTTTCCATTCACTGTCTTGCGCTGGAAGGGACGAGCGGACCGATCCAGATCCTCGATGTGGAGGGATTTCCGATTCTGCGTAAGTGGTATCTGGTCTATCCGCGCGGCAGGCGCCTGTCGCTGACGGCGCAGAAATTTCTGGAATTCTCGACGACCCAGGAGGATTTCATCGCCCGCCGCCTGGTGGATCTGTGGCCGGGCCTGTCGCGATATATTTGATGACACAGCGGGCGCGGGAAACATAATCGCATGAAATCGCTCGAAAAAACATAGAGATAGAGCGTTAGGCTGAAAGCATAACGCGCTATAAGTATTTATAAACGTAAATCTATCGGATTTTCATTTCCAATTGGAATAAATATGTCCCGATCTCTACAAACGGGTCAACGAATTGATCGGTGGAGGAAGGTATGAATGCGGTTGATGCGATGGACTGGCTCTCCGGCGGCTGGCTGGCCGTGATGCCCGCGGGATTGCTGCTGGCGGCGCTGCCGCGGGCGCCGGCCACGCGGCTCGCGGCGGTGATGACGCGCAACCGGGTGCGCTGGGCGGCGATCATGGCGCTGGCGGCGGCTTTGGCGGCTGATCTGTGTTTTCTGCTGGGGTTGCGGGCGAACCTGACCCTGGCGGCGATTCCGCTTCCGGGTCTTGGCTTTGACTTGCCGATTTCCATCATTGTCAATGGCATGACCCTGGCGCTGGCGACTCTGGTGGCTTTCGTCATTGTGATGATCGCGCAGTATAGTGTGCAATATCTGGATGGCGACCCGCAGCAGGCGCGTTTCGCCCGGTTGCTGGCGTTCACGGCGGGGTTTTTCCTTGTGGTCGTGGTGGCCGGCAACATCGGTTTGTTTACCCTCGGCATCATCGCCACCGGGTTCAGCCTTCACCGTTTGCTGATGTTCTACAGCGATCGACCGAAGGCGATCATGGCGGCGCACAAGAAATCCATTTTCAGCCGCACGGCGGATGTCTGCCTGGTGTCGGCCTCGATCCTGATCGGCCATGCCACGGGTAGCCTGCAATTCGACACGATCGCCCGGTTCGCGGCGCGGGCGGGGAGCCTGCCGGTTTCGCTTCAGATCGCCGCCTGGTTGATCGTGATGGCGGTTGTTCTGAAAAGCGCGCATTTTCCCTTTCATGGGTGGCTGATCCAGGTCATGGAGGCGCCGACGCCGGTTTCCGCGCTGATGCACGCCGGCGTGGTGTACAGCGGCGCGATCATTGCGCTGCGCACCAGCCCGCTCCTGGTTCGTGAGCCTGGTCCGCTGCTTGCCCTCGGTGTCGTGGGCCTCGTGACCGTGGTGATCGCGTCCCTGGTCATGACCACGCAGACGGCGGTCAAATCCATGCTGGCGTGGTCCACCGCGGCGCAACTGGGTTTCATGTCCCTCGAATTGGGGCTTGGGCTGTTCGCCTTGGCGCTGCTGCATCTGGTCGGGCATTCGTTGTACAAGGCCCATGCCTTCCTCTCCTCGGGGAGTGTCACGGATCAGTTGCGCCAGGTGCCTGCGGGGGGGAAGAAGAGTCCCAGCCTGTCCGCCTGGGCGGCGGCGGTTGCGCTCGGGGTGATCATCGCCGGCGGCGGCGCGTGGCTCTTTGGTGAACATCCGGGCCGCGATCCCGCCTGGATCGCCCTTGTGATGATCGTGGCGATGGCGATCTCCCAGATCATGGTCAAGGGTTTCGGCTTCGATGCCCTGGCCGACCGGATCATGGCCGTGGTGGTGGCGGGCGTCATGGGGGTGCTCTACCTGCTCTTGCACACCCTGTTCGTTTGGGGATTTGCCCGGGATGTGGCGGTTCGCGCGGGATCGGGCACCGGGGCCTATCTTGGACTCGTGGTTCTGACGGCGGCGAGCTTTCTGGTGCTGAGCTGGATACAGGGGCCGGGACGGGCGCAACTGCCCCAATCGGTGCGATTTGCGATGTTCACGCATCTCTATAACGGCCTGTATGTGGATTTCTGGGTCGATCAGTTCTCGCATCGCTTCTGGTCGGAGAAAGTGGGTATCGAGCTTCCGCGCAAAAATCTCGCGCTGGACTCGATGCAATCGATGGCACGGAATCAGGAAATCCTCGCAAGCCCCGGAGCCGCACAATGAGTGAGATCGTGACGCAAGCGGGTGAAGATGTCTTTGATCGGGTGATCCGTCGCATCGCGCCGGTCTGGCCGCTGGATGGTTTCGTCGCCGTCAACCCCTATTGGGGCTTCGCGGACCAGGCGTTTCCAGAGGTGGCGGCGCAATTGCAGGCAACCGTGGGCGAGCGGGTGATCATGGATCGACGCTGGTACGCGGATCAGATCCGGAACGGCAAATCCATTTTACCGGATGTTTTGCAGGCGGCTGAAAGTCTTGGCCTTGGCGCGGATGAGGCGGAGTGGCGGGATTATCTCCGGGAGGTTCCCGAGCCCGCCATGCGGTTGCCGACATTGTCGGAGCTGATGGATCGGCGGGGGCATGCGTCGATCTCCCAGTATGTGCTGGAGCAGATCAGCCGTTTCCTGGCCTCCTATTATGACCGTGGACAATCCTTGTGGCAGTTCCCCAGGAACGAGGGATGGGGACTCTTCGCGACCTGGCGGCAATACACGCTGTCGGATCGCAGCGTTTCGCCGATGGGACTCAAGGCGATCCGCCCGATCCTGCTGGAACTGCCCGCCGACGCCGCCGCCGCCCGGCTCTGGGCGCAGCGGCATTTACGGATCCCCAAAGCCGCGGAAGAAGCCTATTTTCTGGTGCTGCTGAAGTCGATCGGCGGTTGGGCCAGCTGGTGCCGGTATCTGCTCTGGCAGGCCGAATTGCAGGGGGAGAGCCATCAGGATCTTGCGGATCTGTTGACGATCCGTCTGGTGTGGGAAGCGCTCCTGCGCCAGACGGCCCGCCGCCGGACCCTCGATCGCTGGCAGTTGCAACTCCAGGGCTGGACCCTGACCGATAAGAGCGCGGATCTGGAGGACGCCCGGCGGGGCGAGGTTTTGCTCCGGGCCGCCGAGATCGCCTTCCGGCGTCAGGTGGTCGCGAATATCAGGCGGCGTCGGCCGTCCGGGCGGCGGGTCGCCGCGATTTCGACAGAGGTTCAGGCGGTATTTTGTATCGACGTCCGCTCCGAAATTTTCCGGCGCCATTTGGAAAGCGCCATGCCCAGCCTGGCGACGATTGGTTTTGGCGGATTCTTTGGCCTGATGATGGATTACCGCCGGCAGGGGGATCGGGAACGCCGGCCGCAGCTGCCCGTGTTCCTGGCGCCCAAGGTTCATGTGGAGGAGCAAGGCCCTGAGCCGGTCATGCAGCGCCGCTTGCGGCGTCTGCGCCGAAGTGCTGCATGGAAGCAGTTCAAACTCTCGGCGGCCTCGTGCTTTTCCTTCGTGGAGACGGCGGGATTGTCCTATATCGGGCGCCTGCTCGCCGATACGCTGGGTTGGCACCGCCCCTCCCTGCCGCCGGACGACGCCGGGCTCACCGCGGCGGAGCGGTCGAAACTCACCTATGTGCTGCCGGCTTCCCTCAGCGTCGATGAATGCGTGGACATGGCCGAATTTTGCCTCAAGGGCTTCGGCTTGAGCCCTGGCGAGGTCGCCCCCATCGTGCTGATCGTCGGTCACGCCAGTTCGACCACCAATAATCCTCATCGCACCGGGCTGGATTGTGGCGCCTGCGCGGGTCAGACCGGGGAGGTGAACGCAAGGGTCGCCGCCAATTTGCTCAACGACCCGCGGGTGCGGCGGGGGCTGACCGCCAAGGGCTGGGATTTGGCTGATCACGTTTGTTTCCTGCCGGCATTGCATGACACCACGACCGATCGCGTCGAGATCCTTTCCGGCTTGGACGATCCGCGATTGGACTTCCGGGTCATGGCTGAGCTCAAGGCGGCGCTGGAGCAGGCGACCAATCTGACCCGCCTCGAGCGCATGATGCGGCTGGAACCGGACTTGACCGATCCCGATGCGGTCGCGCGGGATACGCGGTTTCGCGGGAGAGACTGGTCCCAGATGCGCCCGGAATGGGCATTGGCGGGCAATGCGGCCTTCATCGCCGCGCCGCGCTGGCGCACCCGCGAGATGAATCTCGCCGGCCGGGCATTCCTTCACGATTACGATCCCGCCAAGGATCCGGAATTTGGTCTTCTCGCGGTGATCATGACGGCGCCGCTCATGGTCGCCAACTGGATCGCCCTCCAATACTACGGCTCGACGGTCGATAATCAGCGGCAAGGCTGCGGCAACAAGGTTCTGCATAACGTGGTCGGCGGGACCATCGGGGTGCTTGAAGGCAATGGCGGCGACCTGCGGATCGGCTTGTCGGAGCAATCATTGCGCGACAACAACAGCGGCCTGCAACACGAACCGCTGCGCCTTTCAGCCTTTATCGAGGCGCCGGCCCAGGCGATCGATCGGGTCATCGCGGATCATGAAATCCTCCGCCGGCTGGTGGATAACCGCTGGTTGAACATCCTGCGGATCGGTGAGGATGGCGGGGTCCAGGAGCGGCGCGCGGCGGATCAGTGGGTGCCGATTTGAGCGCGGCGTCACCCGCTGTCGCGGGCGCTGTGGGCGTTCGGCGCTTCAGGCGCGTGATCGAACGGCAGGGCGAGCTGGCGCGACGCACGATCCTCATCGTCCAGATTGGAAAGGGTAACGCCGAGCAGCCGGAGCGGTCGCGGTAAGGGAAAACACGATCGCGCCAGGTCGAGGCTGATCCGCTCCAGTTCGGAACGCATGACGATCGGCTCGGCCGTCGACCGGCTGCGGGTGATCTGGCGGAAATCGGTGAATTTGAGTTTCACGGTCACGGTGCGCCCGCTCGACACGCCCCGCTGATAGGCTGCCCATAGTCGGGCGCAGACCGCGACAAGTGCGGGTTCCACCTCGTGCCAAGCCGCCAGATCCTGCGGGAACGTCGTCTCGGTGCCCAAGGATTTCCGCACGCGATCGGCGTCGACCGGTCGATCGTCCTCGCCGCGGGCGATGCCGTAGTAATAGGCGGCGGCCTTGCCGAAATGCCCGGTCAGGAAGGCCAGCGACTGGCGGCGCAGATCGAGGCCGGTGTAGATGCCGAGCGCATTCATCCGGCTCGCCGTGACCGGACCCACGCCATGGAATTTGCCGACCGGGAGAGTCTCGACGAAGCCGGGTCCCTGTTTTGGCGTGATGACGAACAACCCGTCCGGCTTGCGGTAATCGGACGCCAGTTTGGCCAGAAATTTGTTGTACGACACGCCCGCCGATGCGGTGAGGCCGGTCTCCGCCTTGATGGCGGCGCGTATTTCGGCGGCGATCGCGGTGGCCGACCCGCGATCGATCAGCGGCGCCGTGACATCGAGATAGGCTTCATCGAGCGAAAGCGGCTGAATGATCGCGGTGTAGCGGCGGAAAATATCGTGCACCTGAAGCGACACCGCCTTGTAGACCTCGAACCGCGGCGGGACGAAGATGAGATCGGGACATTGGCGCTGGGCCGTGACCGAGGGCATCGCCGATCGAACGCCGAACTGGCGCGCCTCGTAGCTGGCCGCCGCGACCACCCCGCGCGCCCGATTGCCGCCAACGGCCACCGGCCTGAAGCGGAGCGAGGGATCGTCGCGTTGTTCGACCGAGGCGTAGAACGCATCCATGTCGATATGGACGATGCGCCGGAGCGATGCGGTCGGCGCCGGGGTAGGGCTGGTTCGGTCCATCTCGGTGGTGATTTATCATGGGATCGATCTAGAGCGATATGCGATTAAGTTGACGCGGCAGCGGCAACATAATCGCATGAAATCGCTCGAAAAAACATAGAGCTAGAGCGTTACTCTGAAAGCATAATGCTCTAAAGCGAACATAACGGGATCAGCTGTAGCGTTCTTCCAGCCAGGGGTCGGCGTTGTTGTTGTAGCCGCGGGTTTCCCAGAAACCGGGATGGTCGGCGGTGGCGATTGTGATGCGCCGGATCCATTTCGCCGATTTCCACAGATAATACCGTGGCACCAGCACGCGCAGCGGGCCGCCGTGCTGGCGGGAGATCGGTTGACCCTGCCAGCTGTGGACGAGATAGCTATCGTTTGTGGCGACCTGATCGAGGCGCAGGTTGGTGGTGTAATCGTCGTAGGCGTTGAACAGGACGTGGCTGGCCTCGGCGCGCGGGCGGACCAGATCGAGAATCGTGGTGATGGCAACGCCCTGCCAATGATTGTCGTAGCGCGACCAGGTGGTGACGCAATGCATGTCGCTGACGCTGGTTTCCTGGGGCAGCGCCATCAGCGCATGCCAATCCAGTGTCACCGGATGTTCGACCGCGCCATCGATCGTCAGGCTGAACGAGGACTTCGCGACGTCCGGCTGAATGCCGAGATCGAGGACCGGCCAATCGGTAACCAGGCGCTGACCGGGCGGCAGGCGCTGCGTTCGCGGGGCGGTGGCGCCGGTGATGGCGCGCCCGGCGCGTGACCAGGCCTGTTTGCGGTCGGTCAGCTTGGTTCTGATCTGGTCGATCAGGCTGGCGCCGGTGGCGGGGGTTTCATTGGTTTCGGACGGGTTCATGAGGTTGTGCTCCCCTGTCATGCCGGGCGTTGATGGATCGGGTCCACCCAAGCGACGGCGCTGGGGGTTTCCACCGGATCGATTGCGAGATTGACCACGACCGCCTCGTTATCCGAACGAACCAGCATGCAGTCCAGCCGCTCGTTGGTGCTGGCGTTGATTTCCTGGTGCGGCACGTAGGGCGGGATGAAGATGAAATCACCGGGCCCGGCTTCGGCGACATATTCCAGCCGGTCGCCCCAGCGCATCCGCGCCCGGCCCTTGACCACATAGATGACGCTTTCGAGCGCGCCATGGTGATGGGCGCCGGTTTTGGCGCCAGGCTCGATCGTGACGGTGCCGGCCCAGAGTTTCTGGGCGCCGACCCGCGCGTGATTGATTGCGGCGGCGCGGCTCATGCCGGGGGTTTGCGGCGTGTTCGGGTCGAGTTGTGTGCCAGGGATGACGCGGACGCCGTGATGGCGCCAATCGGGGTGATGGGACGTGGTCATGCTCGGCTCCGCTGCGGTCCGGGGTCGGGAATTGAGGCGATCGCCCGCATGTGGGTTATGCCGCCACCTGGCGCAACCCCGCCTGTAGCGCGCGGCGCGAGGTTGCGAGATGGGTGGCCATGGCGCGGCGTGCGGCGTCGGCGTGACCGGCGCGCAGCGCGGCGAGGATGGCGCCATGTTCGGCGATGGCGATGCGGCAGCGATCGATCTCCTGCTGCTTGTCCCATTGATAATGATAATGGAACAGGAACGAGACGATGTCGAAGAAATCGCGGGCGAAGCGGTTTTCCAGGTGGCCGATCAGCCAGAGATGAAAATCGCGGTCGAGCGGGGCGAATTCGGCGTGGCGCGTGGCGAGGTGGGCCTCGATGTCGCGGTGACGCTCGATCATGGTGTCGGTCATGGTGGCCAGATCGGCGCGCGCCGTGGCGGTGACGCGGACGATCGCCGCCATTTCGATCAGTTCACGCATGTCGGCGACTTCAGCGGCGAAGCGGGCGTGGAATTCCTGCAGCACCCAACCGCCGCGCGGTTGCTTTGCGATCAGGCCGAAGCGGGAGAACCCGATCAGGAATTCACGCACCGAGACGGTACTGGCGTTGCTGTCACGCGCGAGCTCGGCTTCGGAAAACATGTGACCGGGCCGCCAGTCGCCCTGCAGGACGCGCTGCATGAACACCAGCTCGATCTGATCCTGCGGGCCGGCGGTTTCAGCATCCCCGAAATAATCGGTCGGTCTGGGCTTACGCCGCACCGTGACGCCGGATTGATCGCGGTGCAGCACGCCGAGCGTGATCAGCCGGTCGATCGCGGCGCGCACCGTGGTGCGGCTGACGTCGAACTGGCGGGCGAGAGCGCTGTCTGACCCGATGACCGTGCGTTCGAGCGTGGCGACATGGGCAAGCAGGGAATTGCTGGTACGTTTGAGCAGGGTATTCGGCTTAGCCATAATGCCGCGAGCCTATCAGTGGAACGAGGGTGATCCGGCGATGACGCGATGGCGCCGGTTTTCGGGTTTTCATTTTGTCGCAAGCGGCGTCGGATTGGCAAGGCCGAAGGGATCGACGCCGGTGATTGCGGCGTTGGCGTTCATGCCCGGTTTCGGCGCGGAGCGGTGGCCGCGCGACCGGGGCGCCGCCCGTGACGATGGGGCCGAGCGGGGCGCTGGACGCCGCCGCATTGATGAGCGGGCGGCTGGGGCGGTTTGACATCGTGGTTCTCCCTTGGACGTTCCGGTTTTTACGTGGTTCCCTCATCGCCGGGTCGTGGGGATTACACGATTTCGTGTGCCTGCGCCACGGTCGAAGGCGAATCCGGGGCGGTCCGCCGCATTTCATTCCGCCTCCACTTGCGCTAACCCAGAAGTCATGACTCTGGAGCAGTTGCGGATATTTGTCGCGGTGGCCGAACGCGAACATGTCACCCGCGCGGCCGAGGCGCTGAACCTGACGCAATCGGCCGCATCGGGCGCGGTTGCGGCATTGGAGCGCGAATTCGCCACCAAACTGTTCCATCGGATCGGCCGCGGTATTGCGCTGACCGATGCGGGGCATCTGTTCCTGGGGGAGGCGCGCGCGATTCTGGGCCGCGCCGAAGCCGCGACGGCGGCGATGCGGGAGGTTTCCGGCCTGGCGCGCGGGCATCTGGCGATCAAGGCGAGCCAGACCATCGCCAATCATTTTCTGCCGCTGCGGCTGGTGGCGTTTCGCCGCGCCTATCCGGGGATCAGCCTTGCGGTGTCGATCGGCAACTCGGCGGATGTGGCGCAGGCGATCACCGAGGGGCAGGCCGAGATCGGCTTCGTCGAAGGCCCCGGCGACACGCTGGTGCACCCCCATATCGCGGCCGAGCCGATCGCGCATGACCGGCTGGTGATGGTGGTGGCGGCGGATCATCCGTGGGCGGGGCGCAAGGACCTCACCGCGCTCGATCTCGCCTGCGGCACCTGGGTGCTGCGCGAGGATGGCTCCGGCACCAGGGCAGTGTTCATCGAGGCGATGGCGGCGCTCGGCGTCGCTTACGCGGCGCTCGACATCGCCATCGAACTGCCGGCCAATGGCTCGGTGCTGACCGCGGTGATCGGCGGCGCGGGGTCGACCATCCTGTCCGAACTGGTTTGCGCGGATGCGATCGCCGCCGGCAAGCTGATTGAAATTCCCATCGAACTGCCGCGACGGACCTATTTCGCGGTGCAGCATCAGGATCGCACCCGCACCCGCGCCGCCGCGGCACTTCTGGCGACGCTGCGCCAGACCTGAGGATCGCGGCGGCGCGGGGAAGGACGCGCGAACGGACGATCCGCGTTGATCTGGATCAAAGCGGCGGCATGAGAGCGGTGTAACCTCATGCCATGTTGTCGTCATCTCCGCCTGTTGTGCCGGTCGATGATGCGCTGATTGTGGTTGAGCCATTGGTCCGCGCACAGATCGATCCGAGTTATCCGATCATTCAGATCGCCATGCCGGAGATCGGCCGGGCGGAGTGGCGGCAGTTTGCGCAGCGCAGCATTGGCGCCGCGCCCGGTCGGCGCGGGATTTTGACGGCGCGCCGGCGAGCGCGAAACTTTCCGAACGGCCTTGCGTGCTATCAATGTGACAGCGGCCTGTCGAACGGGCGCACGCTGCTTGCCCGTCCGGTGATCGCGGTCGATCTGCTCGATCCGACGCAGATCATACTCAATCTGATTACCGGCCTGGCCGGGATCGCTCGGACGCATGGGTGCCGGACGCTGCGCGTCGTGATCGCCGACAGCTGTGATGCCGCACCGCTTCTCGCGGCAATGAGCTACCCCGGCGCCGTCAATGGCGAATACACCTTACGCCTCTGACCCCGGCGGACCATCGGCTCCAGGCCCGCATCATTTTTTCAGACGTAAAATCGGCCCCGTCCGGCTGAGCCCGGGGTTGCTTCAAGGACGATCCATCAATGTCAGACTACACTCTATTCGACGCCGTGCGCGCCGAGCTGCGCGCGCGTCGTACGCTCATCCGCACCAGCGCCGGCATGACCTCGGCTCTCGAAGCCCTGGCCGGCGCCATGCGCGGGTTCCGCGCCTCGATTGAGGCCTCGCCCGAGCTGGCCCAGGTCGAATGCGCCCAACGGCAGCTGCTGGCCGATCTCCTAACCCTCGAACTCTTCGTCGAGGAACTTGGCGATCAGGTGACCGAGCATCGCAATCGCCTCGCCAGCAGCTTCGGCGCACCCGGCGCGCGCTGATCGATCAACCCATCAATCCCCACCCAGCAAACACATGCGGGACGGGGATTTTTTGTTTTCACCCCGAAAACCGTCACCACCGATCGGGCTCTTCCGAAATATTGTCAGTGACATGGTATGACCGGTCGCCGACAGTTTGATCTGCTCAGCCACCGTATACAGCGAGGCATCGCAGTTCCCACGAGAGGCAATATCGGTTAGGATTTGTCATGGCCGGAGAAAAGCCAGCAGCGCGGATCACGGATATGCACACGTGTCCAGATAGCGATGGGCCCGTACCGCATGTTGGCGGCCCTATCATGAGCGGCTCACCGAACGTGTTCATCGGCAACCTTCCCGCCGCTCGAGTAAGTGACAAGGTGACCTGCGTCGGCCCTCCCGACATGATTGCTATGGGTTCGCCAACTGTGCTGATCAACGGCTTGATGGCCGCACGTATGGGTGACCAGACAGCTCATGGCGGTGTGATCGTCGGGGGCCTCACGTCGGTGTTGATCGGTACTGCTGCGGGATCGTCATCCCCACTCTCGTCTCAGGGCGGAGCGCTTGCGCAAGCCGCGAAGGACGGTGGCACGCCATTCTGCGAACATTGTACAAAATGACCGATTACGGTCTCTTATGAATTTCGTTGAACTTAGGTCGGTCTTATGGCCCAGCGACAACTCTCCGCCGCAATCTGTCTTTGCCGTGGTCGACGCGGCGCGCGATTCGAACATTTCAGACTATCTCGCGGCTTTCGGTACGACGGAGACCTGCCAGTGTCTGTGGCAAGGCGACATCTATCTCCGAGCCAGCGACGCCGCACCCTATCTGGTGCGCCTCGATCCGGATGCGGCGCTGACTAGGCTCTTGCTGACTGAGGGGACGGGGAAGGGTTGGATGCTGCCTCTGCGTACCGATGCCTCTTTCGAAGCATTGCGTGCTCATTGCCGGCGATTTCCAGAGGCGCGCCTGCCCGATGGGCGGATCGTACTGTTCCGCTGGTATGACAGTCGGGTGCTGAATGATCTGCTACCTCAGCTCCAGATCGAGGAGCGCCGGGCATTTTTCGGGCCGATTATAACGCTCTGGACCGAAGACTACACAGGAAACTTGGCTGCATCTCACGCGCCGCTGCCGGGTCCCGCGGTTACCCTGCCAATTGGCTTGTTTCCAATACGACCGGACGTTATGGCGGCAATGACCAACCGGGCAGAAAAGGCGATGGAACTGCGGATCGCGTCATTCTTACGCAAAGAATTGCCGGAACAGACTCGGAAGATTGAACAACCCAGGCTGATGGAATGGGTCCATCGAATGCGAGGACGAGCAGCAACCTATGGGGTGGTCACGGAGCGTGGTCTGATGAAGTGGATGATCCTCGGCGCGTATTTCGGTCAACATTTCGACGAGAAGCCGGTGTTCGGTGCGGTGTTGAAAAGTCAAGACATCGAGGGCGTTGGTGATGAGCGGATCGAGACAATATTCCGGGCGATTACGGCTCGGACGGTTTGGAACTGAGCCGTGGGTCCATTCGCGATTCCACTGGAACCATTTCTCGCCGCGCTGGCAACCTATATTCTCGCCGAGGTCGGCATTGATACCACCAAGAAAATACTCAAGCACGCATCCAACGCCGACGACGAGGGTAACGCGAAGCCGGCATCTCCTACTCAATCTTGCCCGGATGCTACGCAAAAAGAACCTGAAATCTCTCGTCAAAAGCAAGATGGGCACATCAAGGGAACGCCTCAAAATGAAAATCGCCTCAAACAAGGCAAACCGACCTCAACATTTGATGGATCCAAGGAAGACGCGGATCAGCTGACGCAGGAGGCCGCGAAGAAAGGTCAGCCTGTTCCCGGCCGGCCAGGTGTCAAGGATTGGAATGCGGGTCGTCGTATCGGCACGGGACCCAACGGTGGCGGTCAAGATGTCGTGCGTGTACATGAGGATTCCCAGGGAAGAATCCATGGTCACCCATCAGGACCGGAGAACTAATATGGACAATGATCAACTACGCGAAAAAGTCACTTCGGATATAATGGCTAATTACCGGGATCTTAACTCGCCTGATTTTCATTGGGTACAGCCTAAATATCTATCTAATCCCTATAAGGATACAATCTCTAAAATAGTTAAAATCGGATTTGATGTAATTGAAGAAACGGACTTAAACGAAGATGTGTCGGTTAATCTGTTTCTTCGCAAAGACGATATAAATTACTTTCTAAGACTTTCACTTATTGGGAGATATGCAATTATATTTCGTCATGACCGTGAATATGGTGATCGGGTTGTTTCACAGATAGACATCCGCGATACTCCGATGCTGCAATCACTAGCCGAAATCCTTGTTGATGATGCAATAAATATAATTGAACAACCAATCGCAGAAACTCCGATTCGGTTAAATCTTTTCAATACCGATATGGATAAAGCTACCTTCTATAACGCTCTGTTCAGCGATGAGCCATTTCCTGGAAAGACAGGGTTCCAATGAAAAAGGATCTCAATTCATGAAATTTTCTATTGGATACAATAAAAATTTGATTTCCTATTGGCGATCATGAACGACCACTGGTCGCCGGACGATATCAGATACGTACAAAACGTGATCAATCATGGTGGATATGAGAATGCAATACAGCATTTCATCGCAATCGCCAATAAAAATGCTGTCTATTCAGTGAACAAGAGACGGGCCTCATCAAATAGATGGACGCGCTCATGGGTGGCTGTATAATTCTACATCAATCGGAGTCTTGCTGCTGTAAAATTTTGTTAAATATAGTTTTTTAAAAATTTTCGAATTTTTCAAATTTTTATCTTTACATTAGAAAAACAAAAGTCTCTTCATTCCCATGTTTCATGGGCGAGGGGGGCTGTATTCAGTTCTTCGCGAACCGACCTCCAACTGGGAAGATGCTGGTCCATCAGTTCAATGAACCGATCCGTGTGGTTCCGTTCCCGAAAATGCGCCAGTTCGTGCACGACGACATATTCCAGGCAATGAGCCGGCTTTTTGATGAGTTCTAGATTGAGCCAGATGCGTTGGGCTTCGATGTTGCACGTACCCCATTTGGTTTTCATGCGTTTGATTCCCCACGCGGGCGGGCGGAGGGCCATCGTGTCGACCCAGCTCATGATCATCGGTGCCGCGCGCGCGCGCAGTTGCTGGCGATACCATGCCAGCATCAACCGCTCGCGGCCTGCCTGGTCGGTTTGTGGTCGAATCTGCAGTTCGATCATATTGCCGTTGCGGATCACGACCCGCCCTGCACTCGCCGCTTCGATCACGCGCAGCCGATAGCGCTGACCCAGGAAATAATGGCTTTCGCCGGAAACATAGACGCGTTCGCTCTGGCGCGTCTGTTCTTCGAATTTGGCTTTTTGCCGTTTGATCCACCCCAGTCGCGTGACGACTGCCAAGCGCACGGCGTCATCGTTCACGGCCAAGGGTGCGGCAACGCGCACCCGCCCGTTCGGCGGATAGACGCCGATATGCAGGTTCTTGATCGCCTTGCGGACGACATCCACCCGCAGACCGCCGACCATCATGTGGCCAATCTCAGTAGTCATTTTGATTCCGGACCAGATCAAAAATGGCGCTCACCTGTGCCGGGTCGGTCAGGTGGGCGGCGATGGCGTTGCGCACTTCCTTTTCCTTGAACCGGTTGCCGCGCCAATCATCCTTCTTGACGAAACGAATCGCGTCGTCGATCGCCGTGGCCAATATCTCATCCTTGCCGAGATTATCATAAAGCGCCCGTTTGGCCGAAGTATTCATCGTCACCGGGTAGGACGCGCCCATGGCCGGGTTTTGTGCCTTTTTGGTCAGTTCGACGATTTTCGCGAGATAGGTTTGGTAGTCCAACGCCTCGGTCTTCCGCTGGGCAATCAGCGCGTCGAGCAGCCCCGACATGGTTTCGTAATATTTCGGATTGATCGGCGTTTCATCGATGATCAGCTTACGGACGTTGTTCTCGATCGTTTCGGCCACCGCCTCCTTGCTGTCGCGGATGCCGGCCGGCAGCGCATCGACCGCATCCTTGCCGCGCTCGACGATCAATTGGACCAGCGACATATCGTCGAATTTCGAGATCACTTCGCTCTCATCCGCGCGGATATAGGTGTCGATCAAATGCCGCATTGCCGGCTCGTACATTTTCAGATCGATGTAATCCGCGCTGATCAGCTTGATCTCGTTGCGCAGTTTCTCGAAATGACCAGCCTCGGCCTTGATCGTCTCGATTTCCGCTGCCGTATATCCCGCTTCCGCCATTTCATTGGCGATATCGGCATAGGCGCGGAGCAGTGCGGCGACCAGCCGATACAGCGCCAGGCGCTTGGGTTCGTTCTCTTTCATCGCGGTCTTGTCGGCCGTGTCGGCGGCGCAGAAATAATGTCGGAAAGCGACATCGTCGCGCGGCGCGGGCACCGGTTCACACAGCGCTTTCACCGCTTCCCGCGCATCCTCCAACCGCTCGCGCGCGCGGCCCAGCCGGTCGGACAGCAATCCGGCGACGTCTTCCTTGGCGTAGCCATCGAGCGCGCCGGTCGTGTAATCATGGACCGAGGTTTCCAGGCTTTTGAACAAATCCCGGTAGTCGATGATGTAGCCGTATTCCTTGTCGTCGCCATCCAGCCGGTTAACCCGGCAGATCGCCTGGAACAGCCCGTGATCGCGCATCTGTTTATCGATGTACAAATAGGTCGCGGGCGGCGCATCGAACCCGGTCAGTAGTTTATCCACCACGATCAGCAGCTTCATCTGCCCCGGCTGCTCGATGAATTTACGCTTGACGTCCTCTTCGAATTTGTCCGGGTCCGTGCCGTTCAGCATCCGGTTGTAAATCTCGTATTGCCGCAGCCGCTCGTTCATCCCTTCGCCGCTGTCCTCGCCCTTGATGTCGGCGGCCGAGGGTTTGTAGGAGGTCACGATCGCGCAATGCCCGGCGAGGTCGGTGGATTCGAGCAATTCGTAGATCTTGCATGCCTGATAGATGCTCGCGGTCACCAGCATGGCGTTGCCCAGGCCGAAGGCCAGCCGTTCCCGCAGCGCCATGTCCATCTGAATATCGGCGACGATTTTTTCCAGGCGGGATCGGCTCGACAGCACTTTTTTCATCGTGCCCCAGCGCTGCTTGAGCTGCGCGCGGGCGAGGTCGGTCAGCGCCACGGTCCGCGCCTCGAACCACTGGTCGATCTTGGCCGGCGAGGTCAGTTGCTGGTCGATATCCCGCGCCTCATAGCGCAGATCGAGCACCACTTTGTCGGCGACCGCCTCGTCGAATTTATAGGTGTGGATATAGGGGCCGAATATTTCGATGCTGGTGCCCTTGTCCGCCTTCAGCAGCGGCGTGCCGGTGAAGCCGATGAACATGGCGTTCGGCAGGAGCGCCTTCATCGCCTTGTGCAACTCGCCGGTCTGGGTGCGGTGACATTCATCGACGAAGACGAAAATATCGCCCTTGGGTGCGAAGCCGGTGGGCAGCGAGCGGCGCAATTCCGCGACGAAATCGGCAATGTCGCGCTCGGATTGATCCTTGCCGCTGAATTTGTGGATCAACGAGCACAGCAGCCAGGGCTCGATGTCGTTCAATCGGGCGATCAGATCGGCGCCGGATCTGGTGCGCATGATTTTTTCATTGACGCCGAGAAACACTTTTTCGATCTGTTGATCGAGTTCGGTGCGGTCGGTGATGATCAGCACGCGCGACCCGGTGACGTGCTCCCTGATCCATTTCGCCAGCCACACCATGGTCAGGCTTTTGCCGGAGCCCTGGGTGTGCCAGATGATGCCGCCCTCGCGGCGCTTTACATGGTCCTGCGCCGCGCGCACGCCGAAATACTGGTTATGCCGGCAGGTTTTCTTGGTGCCGGCGTCGAACACCATGAAATCATGCACGAGTTCGAGGAAGCGCCGCTTCTCGCAAAGCTGCAGCAGCGCGCGGTCGAGCGGGTTGGCCACCTCGCCCGGCTCTTTCCAGGTGAGCCAGTATTTTTCGCGCGTGTCGATCGGCGCGTAGCGCAGCCCTTCGGTATCGTTGCCCGCCATCAGGAGTTGGATGGTGGTGAAGAAGTGCTGGATGAAGATTTTCTTCTGATTGTCGATACTCTGTCGAATCCCCTCGGCGACCGGAACGGTCAAGCGTTTCAACTCCAGCACGCCGAGCGCGATGCCGTTGACATAGAGCACGAGATCGGGCCGCTTGCCGTAGGTTTTGAACCCTCCCGCGGCGCTGCCCGGTTGCACCGTCACTTCTTCGGCGATCGCGAAATGGTTGCGGTCCGGCTGCGCCCAGTCGATCAGCCAGATCGTGCTGGTCTGCTCGCCGACCTCCGCCTTTACCTTCACGCCATAGCGCAGCAGGTCGTAAACGCTGCGGTTGACATCGTAGAGGCTGCGCGATTGGTCGGTGGCGATTTTCTGAAACTCGTAAATGGCGCGGGAGATCAACGCCTCATCGATGCCGCGCCCGGTCAGAAACCGGCGCAGCAGCGCGGTTTCGATATTGGCGTTCTGCTCGCGGTCGATCCAGTTGCCGAGATAGTCGTAGCCGAGTTGATCGCGAAACAGCGCGATCACCCGCGACTGGGTCTTGCGCTCGCTCGGACCGATGGTCGGGTGGAAATCGCCGCTCATATCAGCCTGATCCTTCCGGTGAGAAGTTCCTGCATCATGCCTTGCTTGATGGCGCGCGCCTTGTCGCGCTGGGATTCCAGGCCTGCGAGTTCGGCGTCCATATCGGAGAGAATGGCGGCGATGGCAGATTGTTCATTTTTCGATGATGGAAACGCAAGAGGATACATCTTTAATGGTGTGCGAACAATTTGCGGTTGACCGCTGCCCGTTATACAGAGGTTAAAATCCTGAGACTTCAACAGATGATAGAGAAAAACCTTATCTATATGTGGGTTATTCTCGACATTAACTACCATTGCATTCCCCGTAATCCAACACTTATCAACTGTTCGATTAACGGTCCCGCAAGTTGATCCTCTACATGTAATCGTAATTTGCCATTTTTCATGGTTTGCGCGGTCATAAAATCCGACAATGCCGTTCGCACCATAAACAGGGAATCCGACCTCTTTCAATTGCTGAGCAGAGATTGTTGCGGGTTGATATAACGATGATATCTCACCCAGTAGCTTACTGCTCCAAGCCCCCGTAAACCCCGGCAGGCGGGTTTTGCCGGTGAGGAGTTGTTG
>NZ_JBMFGY010000030.1:0-22388 GCF_049977125.1 Acidiphilium sp.
CAAAAATCGCTGACCGGCGGCCAGTGCTTTCGCACGCCCAAATCGTTACGTTATCGCAACAACAATCACCAAACCATGCGCCCCCTCATCACCGGCCGATCTTACGCCGCGAGAATCCCCATCACCGCCCGTTTGAGCGCCACGAACCCAGGGTCCAGAACCATGTCCCAATGGCGTGGCCGCGCCAGCGGAATCGGCCGGTCGATCGCAATCCGCCCCGGCCGCGCCTGCATCACGATCAACCGGTCGCCCAGCATCAGCGCCTCGTCGATGTCATGGGTGATGAAAACAACCGTCGTGCCGATCCGCCCCCATAATTCGAGCAGAAAATCCTGCATCCGGTGCCGTGTTTGCGCATCGAGCGCCGCGAACGGCTCGTCCATCAGCAGAACCTTGGGGTTCATCACCAGCGCCCGCGCCAGCGCCGCCCGCTGTTGCATCCCGCCCGACAATTCATAGGGCCGATGCGCCTCGAACCCACCCAGCCCGACGATCCCGATCACCTCATCGATCCGCGGCCAGTCGATCGTCCCGCGCAACCGCTGCCCGAACGCGACATTCTCCCGCAGGCTCAACCACGGATACAGCCCCGGCTGCTGAAACACCACGACCCGATCCGGCCCCGGTTTCGTGATCGCCACCCCATCGATGCTCAGCCGGCCGGACGTCGGCATATCCAGCCCGGCGATCAGATTGAGCAACGTCGATTTACCGCAGCCCGAAGCACCGAGCACCGTCACGAACGTCCCGTCCGCAATCGTCAGGCTGATCTCGTCGAGCGCGCGGATCGCCCCGAAATCCCGCGCCACCCGATCGAGCGTGATCGCCATCAGCGTTCAGCGCGTCGCCGCCTCGGCATATTGTGGCAGCACCGCCGCCGCCGCATCGGCGGGCATCTTGTCGATCCGGCCGATCTTGAGCAGCACTTTCGCGGTATTCTCGATCGTCTTC
Organism: Acidiphilium sp.; assembly: GCF_049977125.1. Classification (NCBI taxonomy): domain Bacteria; kingdom Pseudomonadati; phylum Pseudomonadota; class Alphaproteobacteria; order Acetobacterales; family Acidocellaceae; genus Acidiphilium; species Acidiphilium sp. The sequence goes on from NZ_JBMFGY010000030.1 coordinate 952, forward strand.
GTCGTCGCCGATGTCCCGACCGTCTTCGCCGTGCCGAGCACCCGCGCCGTCGTCTGATCCTTGGCCGAAAAAATCTGGTACCCGGCGAGCTCGGTCTTCGCCACTTTGTCGCTGATTCCGGCCTGCCTGGCCATCAGCGCCAGCGCCTGCTGCGGATGCGTCCGGGTGAACACCACCCCCTCATTCAGCGCGCGGATGAAATCCACCACCAGCTTCGGATGCGCCTTGGCCCACTGGGTATCCGCGATGCAGACATTATACGACGAGGCGTCGGGCGGCAGATCGGCATCGGTCTTCAACACTGTCCCGCCCATCCCGCGCAACGCATCGAACACCGGGTCCCACACGATCGCGGCATCGATACTTTTGGTGGTCCAGGCGACCCGCATTTCCGGCGGCGACATGTTCAACTGACGCACCGCATCGAAGGGCACCCCGGCCTGTTGCAGGAATGTCGCGAGCTCGAACGACGATTGCGACCCTTCGACGATCGCGATCTTCTTCCCCTTCAGATCCGCGAGACTCATAATCCCGCTCCCCGGCCGCACCACGATCCCCGCCGCCGTCGTGTAGCGTTCCTGATTGTAAATAATGCCGAGCGGCACGCCCTGCGACACCGCGGCGACGAAGGGTGGCACCCCGAGCCCGCACATGAACTGCAACGAGTTCGACGCAAGCGCACTCATCGCCGCCGGTCCGGAGTCGAAAAATTTGAGCTGCACATCCGCCGGCATCGTCTTCTGGAACAAATGCCGCGCCTGGCTCACCATCCACGGATCGGCGCCGTTGTTCTCATACCCGATCACCACGCTCGGCTTCGCCCAAGCCGGGCCCGCGAAGGCAGTCGTCAGCAGCAGCACGGCAAGAGCGGTTTTGCGCATCATGATCTCCATTGGTCAGTTATGGCCGCGCCAGGGCACCGCCCGGCGTTCGAGCAGGCGAATGATCAGTTCCATCGCATAACCGAGCAGCCCGATCACGATGATCCCGACGATGACAATCGAAACCTGCAACGCCTGTCCGGCATATTGCACGAGCCAGCCGAGCCCCTGATCGGCCGCGATCAATTCGGCGGCGACCAGGCAGGTCCATGCGACACCGATGCCGACCCGCATGGCGGTGAAAATCTCCGGCAGCGCCGATGGCAGGATCACATGGCGAAAAATCTGCGCCTCGGTCGCCCCCAGCGTCCGCGCTACCGCGATTCGCAGCGGCGGCGTCGCCTTCACCCCCGAAATCGTGCCGATGATGATGACCGGAATGGTCCCGAACAAAATGAGCAGCACCTTCGGCAACTCACCAATGCCGAACCAGACCACCAGCAGCGGAATATAGGCCAGCGGCGGCACCGGCCGGGCGAATTGCAGAAACGGATCGATCAACCGAAAGATGACCGCATTGCGCGCCATCAACAGCCCGATCGGCACGCCGAGCCCGATCGCGGCGACAAACCCGACCGCAATGCGCGCCGAGCTGACCCAAATATCATCGAACAGGGAATTGCCGCCATAACCCTGCGCGAGCAGGCGGATGAACGCGCGCCAAACCGCGACCGGCGATGGCAGGGCGATCGGTGGAAACACATGCAACACACTGACGACCTGCCACATCACCAGCGCGCCGATCACCGCGATCAGGGTGGTGAAGCGCCCGACATGACGCCAGCCGAGGTAAGGCTCAGACGAGGGTTCATCAGGGGTGAGACCGGCCAGCGGTTCAGCCGAAAGGTCGAGCGCGGTGATCGGCGGGCCGATGTCGTCAGGAGGCGGCATTAAGCTTGCGTGATCATCGGATCGGCTTGTTTCCCTGCTTAAAAAATACGCGACGTGGCCGGTCGATCGATCCACAACGCGACCCCTGCCGCTTTATCGCGCAAGGCGTCACCTGACACAAGAAGATTGATCACGGCCCGCCGGTTGTTGTCGATGAATGAACCACAGCAACGATGCCGGTGATGCAAACCGGTTGTTAACTAATCTGTGCGACAAGATCCAGGGTCGCGTGATCGGTGAACGGTGCGGATAGCAGGAGTGAGCGTGGAATGACGGGTAGCAGTACCGACGAGGTCGAACCCCTGCTCGCGCAGGGCGAAATCGACATGATATTCGGTGCCAAGAGTGTCGGTGAGGCGGCTGAACCGGAACCGCCGGCACTCAACCGCCTGATCCACGGCAAGGCGGTCAGTTACGAACGTCTGCCGATGGCGGAAATCGTGTTCGAGCGTCTCGCCCGCATCATGGGCGGAAGTTTGCGCAACCTGTTTCAGGACAATGTCGATGTGCATCTGGCCGATCTCGCATCGCAGCGCCTGGCCGACAGTTTCCCGACCATCGGGTCGGCCTCCCTTCTGGCGGTGTTTCGCGCCCGGGAGTGGGACAATCTCGGCGTGATGGTGATCGATTACGACACGATCTACAATCTCACCGAGATTCTGCTCGGTGGCCGCGGCGTCGCGCCGGGACAGCCACGGGTGCTGCGACCGCTGACCTCGATCGAACGCAACCTGACCGAGCGATTGATCCGCCTGGTACTGCATGATCTGACCGTGAGCTTCGCGCCGATCTGCGCGGTTTCGTTCGAGTTGGAGCGCACCGAAACCGATCCGCGTTTTGCCGCCGTCGGGCGCAACGCCGGCGCCGCCCTGACCGCCCGGATCAGCCTGACCACCGCAAACCGTACCGGTGCGATCGGCATTATTCTGCCCTATGCCACGATCGAACCGGTGCGCGAATTGCTGTTGCAGCAATTCATGGGCGAAAAATTTGGCCGGGATTCGATCTGGGAAGCCCACCTGGCCGAGGAACTCTGGCACACCGATATCGAACTGGAAGCCCTGCTCGATCAACAGACCCTGAAACTGAGCGCCGTGATGAACCTCAGGGAGGGTGACATCATGCCGCTGGGAAGCCCGAAAGGATCACCGGTTGCGCTGCGATGCGGCGATGTGGTGCTGTTCTCGGCGCAGCTCGGCGTTCGCAACGGCCGGATCGCCGCCGAGATCGACCACAAGGTCGACCCGGCGACGCGCGATCAATGACAGCGACGCGGCTCGCACACCGCCGCGGCCGGGAAGCGCTGAATGGACCCGATCGAACGGACCGCTCGGGCTGCCGAAAGGCGGTTGCGGCGCCAGTGCGGCGTCATACGATCTCAATGCCCATCGTTGCTCCCGGAAAAATCCGGGGCCAGGCCTGAGGCCGCCAATTGCGACGCCAACGCCGCCTTCAGCCGGGTCAGACCGGCCTCGCTCGAGGCTTCCGCCCGCGCGACCAGAACGGCCTGGGTGTTCGAGGCGCGCAACAACCACCAGCCATCCTCGGTGTTGACCCTGACACCATCGGTGTCGGAGACGGTGGCACCATCCGCGCGCAAGCGGTCGGCCACTTCCTCGACCACCGCGAATTTGCGGGACTCCGCGCAATCGAAGCGTAATTCCGGCGTATTGAGCACTTGTGGCAAGCTCTTGCGGAACGTCGACATGCTCTCACCGCTATGGATCATCGCATTCATCACCCTGATCGCGGCGTAGAGCGCATCGTCGAACCCGTACCATTTGTCGGCGAAAAAAATATGGCCGGACATTTCACCGGCGAGCGGCGCGCCGGTTTCCGCCATTTTCGACTTGATCAACGAATGTCCGGTCTTCCACATCAACGGTATGCCACCGGCCTCGGCAATTTCGTCGAACAGCACCTGGCTGGCCTTGACGTCGGCGATGATCGTCGCTCCCGGATGGGCTTCCAGCACGTCGCGCGCAAGCAGGATCAGAAACTGATCGCCGAACAGGATCTCGCCGGTATCATCGACGATGCCGATCCGGTCGGCGTCGCCGTCGAAGGCGATGCCGAGATCGGCCCCCTGTTTGCGCACGGCGGCGATCAGTTGCTCCAGATTCTTCGGCACCGTCGGGTCCGGGTGATGGGCGGGGAACCGGCCATCGATCGCCGCGTTCAGCACGGTATGCTTGCCGGGCAACGCCTTGACCAGTCGGAGCAGGATGTCACCGGCGGCGCCATTGCCGGAATCCCACACAACGCTCAGCGCGCGGTCGCCGCCGCCCCAATCCTGGAGCAGGCGCTTGATATAGGCGGCGCTGACATCGAGCGGAGTGACCGTTCCCGTCGCCGGCGCCACCACGTCTCCCGCCGCGGCGAGCCGGCCGAGCTCGAGGATCTGGCCGCCGAAAAATGGCTTGCGCCCCTGCATCATCTTGAAGCCGTTGTAATTCGCCGGGTTATGGCTGCCGGTCACCATCACCGCGCCATCCGTCGCCTCCACGGTTGCGGCGAAATAGAGCATCGGCGTCGGTCCGCAGCCGATGTCGATCACATCGATGCCGCTCGCCATCAACCCATCGATCAGCACCGAGGAGAGTGCCGGCGAGGACAGTCTGCCGTCCCGCCCGACCGCGACGCGCGTGCCGCCCTGGCGCGCGATGATCGAGCCGAAGGTCCGCCCGATCGCGAATGCGTCCGCCTCATGCAGGCTTTCGCCGACGATGCCGCGAATGTCGTATTCCCGCAGCGTGCTGGCAGGGAAAAGATGTGAAAAACCGGTCGTGTCATGCATCGGTATACGCCTTCAGAAACTGCCGGATCGCCGGGCTGAGATCGGGGCGGGCGAGGCCGAATGCAATCTGGGCCTCGAGATACCCGATCTTGTCGCCGCAATCGAACCGGCGGCCCTCGAATTTCAAACCGAAGAACGGCGCGTGGCCGATCATTTTGGCCATGGCGTCGGTCAGCTGCACCTCATTGCCGGCGCCGCGCTCCATCCGCGCCAGCAGCGCGATCACCTCCGGCAGCAGGACATAGCGCCCGATGATCGACAGGTTGGAGGGGGCGAGTTCACGGCGGGGTTTTTCGACCAGGCCGAGCACCTCGACCAGATTGCCGTGGGTTTCGCCGGTTTTCAGCACACCGTAGCGATGCACCTGCTCCATCGGCACCTCTTCCACGGCGACCACGTTGCCCCCGGTCTCCCGGTAGGCATCGGCCAGCTGGCTGAGGCAGGGCTTATCACTCAGCACCAGATCGTCGGGCAGGATGATCGCGAACGGGTCGTCACCGATGAAGGCGCGGGCGCACCAGATGGCATGGCCCAGGCCGAGCGGCACCTGCTGGCGGACCGTGACGATCGAGCCCGGTTCCATCGCCTCGGAGCGCAGCATGCCCAAGGCCTCGGTTCTGCCGCGCTCGGACAACGTCGCTTCGAGTTCGAAGGCGATGTCGAAATGATCGATCAGGGCGGTCTTGCCGCGGCCGGTGACCATGCAGAATTGTTCGATTCCGGCGGCGCGCGCCTCATCGATCGCGTATTGGATCAGCGGCTTGTCGACCACGGGAAGCATTTCCTTCGGGATCGCCTTGGTCGCGGGCAGAAATCGGGTGCCAAGGCCCGCGACCGGCAGCACCGCTTTGCGTAAAGGTTTGATCGACAATGAAGTTCCCCCGAAACTTAAAATACCCGGCCTGGAATGGACGTAATTCTGTCCTTATGGCACCTAACCCCTGCTCAGTGCCACGGCGTGCGACGCCGGACAAGAACGCGTGACAAGGAAACCACCCCGCATGGACGAGATAGTCAGAACCGGCACCAGTTTCGAGGTCGAGCACGTCTTCGAAACCGAAGCTTCACAGGCATTCGCCCGCCTGGTCGGCGACACCAACCCGATCCATCACGATGAGCCCACCGCCGCCGCCTCGCGCTTCGGCGGGTTGATCGTCAGCGGCACCGAAACCACGGCGCGCATGATGGGCCTGACCGCGGCCTATTTCTCGAAACTGGGCCCAACCCTCGGCCTCGAGTTCAGCTTCCGGTTTCGCCGCGGCGTGCCGATGGGGGCGCGCACGATCATCCGCTGGGTCGTCACCGACATCGCATACAAGGAGGGACTCGGTCGTATCGCGACCAGCGTCGGCACCCTGACCCTCGCCGATTCCGGTATTGTCGCGGTCGAGGCCACCAGCAAGGGCGTGTTGCTCGATCAGCCCTGACCGATCGGCGGAGCGCCGGCAGGGAGCGGGCGGCGCAGCCATGCCGTCATCAGGGCGTTGACGGCTTCGGGCGCCTCCTGTTGCACCCAATGCGACACATCCGGCAGATTATACTGGGTGAAATCATCGACCAGCGCCGCCGTACCCTCGGTCAATTCCTTGCCCAGCGCCGAGTCGCGCTCGCCCCAAAGCATCAGGGTCGGCACCTTCAGGCGCTTGGCGGGGGCGAGGCGGCGGAACGGGTTGCGGAAATTGGCGCGATACCAGTTGATCATCGCGGTCAGCGCACCGGGGATCAGGGCGTTGGCGCGGTAGACCGCCAGCACATCATCGGGGAAACGCGATTTATCGACCGCCATGCCGCGGAAGGCGCGGGCGATCCAGGCGGCATCGTCGGCGGCGAGGATGCGCTCGGGCAGCCAGGGCAGCTGGAACCAGAAGATGTACCATGAACGGCGCAATTGCCGCGTCGTGCGCAGGCCGCGCGCGAAAAGATCCGGGTGGGGCAGGTTCATCACGATGAAACGGTCGATCGGGCGGATGGCGTTGAGCACGAAGAACCAGCCGAGCGCACCACCCCAATCGTGGCCGATCAGGACAATTTCGCCGTCGATGCCCGCAGCGCGGGCGGCATCGATCAGGCCGGCGACGTCGCGGAGCAATTCGGAGATCCGGTAGGCGGCGATGCCGGCCGGGCGCGAACTGGCCCCGTAGCCGCGCAGATCGGGCGCCCAGGCGGTGTAGCCGAGCGCGGCCAGCATCGGGAGTTGATATCGCCAGGAGAATTTGCACTCGGGGAAGCCGTGCAGGCACACAGCGAGGTTGCGCCCGGTGCCGCATGTATCGACCGAAAACACCAGATCATTCGCCGCGACACGGATCGTCTCGATCGCGGCGGGCACGGGATCAGACTTTTTCGACCTGCGCGTATTCGAGTTCGACCGGGGTGGAGCGGCCGAAGATCGAGACCGAGACCTTCACCCGGCCGCGTTCCTCGTCGACATCCTCGATCGTGCCGTTGAAGCTGGTGAACGGGCCGTCGGCCACGCGGACCTGTTCGCCGATTTCGAACACCACGGCGGGGCGGCGGGTTTCGGCACCTTCCTGGACCTGGCGCATCATGCGCTCGGCCTCGGCATCCGAGATCGGGGTCGGGCGGATTTTGGTGCCGAGGAAGCCGGTCACTTTCGGAATGTCGCGCACCAGATGCCAGGCATCGTCGCTCATTTCCATTTTGATCAGGACGTAGCCGGGGAAGAATTTGCGTTCGGCGTTGACCTTCTGGGCGCGGCGGATTTCCACCACCTCCTCGGTCGGGACCAGCACCTGCTCGATGTCGTCGGACAGGCCCTTCTGGGCGGCGGTTTCGGTGATCTGGGTTGCGATCTTCTTCTCGAACCCGGAATAGACATGCAGAACATACCAGCGTTTCGCCACGATGCTTAACCCCCCACGCCGAACAATGTGCGCATACCCAGACCGATCACCTGATCGACCACCAGAAAGAACACGATGGTGAGTGCCACCATCGCGAGCACCACGCCGGTGGTGACGAGGGTTTCACGCCGCCCCGGCCATGTGGTCTTGGAGGCTTCGATGCGCACGTCGCGCAAGAACTTCGCCGGGTTGAACGCCAATGCCGTCATGCTCCAGATTGCCTAAAAATATCGTGCTGCGTGCCGGTCCAGAAAGACCGGTTGGCAGGGGTGGAGGGTCTCGAACCCACAGCCTCCGGTTTTGGAGACCGGCGCTCTAGCCAATTGAGCTACACCCCTGCAGTGACAGGTCGCTTGCGGACAGCACGCGTCCGCTGGCTTGCACAACGTGCGGGCTCCGATGTCAAGGGCTGCCCCCTGAATGAAGGCCGGACGCTGGAGCGGGTGACGGGAATCGAACCCGCACAACCAGCTTGGAAGGCTGGGACTCTACCGTTGAGCTACACCCGCGACAGGACCCGTATAAAGCGGCGGCTGGTCGGCTTCAATGGGCGAGGTTGCGATGCGGGGATCATGCTGCCGGTTGGTGCCCGGAATTCGATTGAGTTCCCTGCGGAAGAGCCGGGATCGCGCGAGGATGCCGAAGATGGGGCTTTGATTCTGTGGCGCTGGGCGATGTGAAATCACGCCTCTGCTGATCGGGCGGGCGTGGCTCAGGGGATTTGCCGGTCAGCAGATTTCTGGCGGATACTATGGGGTCTCAACGGCAATCTCGTGCAGACCCTGTGCCAGCCTGACCAGGTTGCGGTCGAAACTGACGAAGCCGGTGCAGCCCTCGGTGGTCGAGAGATGCAACGCATCGGCGAATTCGAGGCCATGACGCGTCCAGCGCAAGGCTTTCGCGGCCAGTTTCGGGTCTTGCAGGCGCACGGTCGGGAGGCCGGCAAAGCGCGTCAGCGCCTCGATGACGCTGTCCGGGGCATAGGCATAGACACCGCGCAGGACCCATTCCGCTTCGAGCAGGACCGTGGTTGCGACGAAGACCGGTCCGTTTTCGATGAGCTTGCGCGCTTTCGGCGATTGGATCGGATGGTCGGCGGTCAGGTAGCGGATGAGGATACTTGGTATCAATTGCTCTCATCAGACATCCCGGCGGCGCGGGCGTGACGGCGCCGCGCTTCGGCGGCGATGCCCGCGCGCATGTCGTTCAGGGTTTTCGGCGCGGCCGGCTTGGGCAGCATGCCATAAACCTCCGCAGGCACGGTGGCGGCGAAATGCGGTGCCGCCTTCAGCAGGACGCCATCGGGTGTGATTTCGACGGTCAGACGCGTGCCGGGCGACCAGTGCTGATGATCGCGCACCGGTTTGGGCAGGATCACCTGGCCCTTGGTCGAGACGGTGGTGATCGGGGCTTCGGCACTTGTCATTTCAAGGTTTCCGATGGGTGGGTAAGATGAGTGGGTTTCCGGGGCGGGGCAAGGCCGATCTGGTTTTGGCCGGATCTGAGCGGCGATCTTAACAACGGACCGGGTTAGCGCTATTCGTTATAGTTGTTTGACCATATCGCTTGATCATCGGCCATCACCTTGAAAGGACCTCCCATGACTCCATCCCGCCTGATCGCTCTGGCCGGCGCGATTGTCGCCACGAGCTGCGGACTGGCACCGGTTGCCTCGGCCGGCGCGACGACTCAGTTCAGCCTGTCGGGCCTCATCGCGACACCGGGCGTTTATACCCGAACGACGCTGAACGCCCTGCCGGGGACCACGAAAACGGCGACCTACCGGGCTGCAAGCGGTCCAGTGACCGATACCTATACCGGTCCGACTCTCTGGACCCTCCTGAGCGCGGCCGGTGGCGTCATCACCGATCCGGCGATCAAGAACGATGCGCTGCGCGATTATGTCATCGTCAAGGGCAGCGACGGCTACAGCGCCGCGGTGTCGCTCGGCGAGATCGATCCGAAATTCGGCAATCAGACCGATCTGATCGCCGATGCCGATACCGCGGGCCAGCTTGGCACGAACGGTGACGACGGGTTCGCGCGGCTGGTGGTGCCGGGCGATGCCGCCGGTGGGCGGTATGTTTCGAATATCGCCAGTATCCAGGTTCAGTCCGCCCCGACCATTCCGGTATCGGGTGCTGGCGGCGTGTCGTCATCGCTGACCGTGACCGGCGCGATCCGCACCCCGGCGGCGTTTTCCCTCGCAAATCTGCAAGCCATGGCCGCCACGACGGAAACCGCGACCTATCTGGCAGGCAAAACCCCGGTGACCGACACTTACACCGGCGTATCGCTCTGGACCTTGATCAATGGTCTCGGTTTGGTAACTCAGAGTACGCCGAAAAATGATATCCTGAACGACATCGTGGTCGCCACCGGCAGCGATGGCTACGCGGCGGTGTTTTCGATGGGCGAGATCGACCCCGCATTCGGCAACCAGCCTGATCTGGTCGCCTATGCCGATACCGCCGGCCAGCTTGGCAGCGGTGGCGCCGACGGGTTCGCCCGGCTGGTGGTGCCGGGCGATGCCGCCGGCGGGCGCTATGTCTCCAACCTCGTCAACCTCGATGTGATCGATACCAGCACACTCGCAACCAACGTGCCGGAGCCGGCGAGCCTGATTCTCCTGCTCGGGCCGGTGCTGGGCCTGGCCGTGATCCGGCGTGTTCGCCCGCCGCTGTTTAGAGCGATATGCGATTAAGTTGACGCGACAGCGGCAACATAATCGCATGAAATAGCTCGAAAAAACATAGAGCTGGAGCGTTAAGCTGAAAGCATGACGCTCCAGGACGACACAGAGCCGGAACTGACGCCCGGCTTGCAACCCGACCATGACAGCATCATCTCCCGATCAACCAGAAACCGATGAGGATCATCATGTCGCACGAACTGCAATTCTATATCGATGGCGCCTGGGTCGATCCGGTGACGCCGCATCGCTTCCCGGTGATCGATCCGGCGACCGAGGAGGCCTATGCCGAGATCTCGCTCGGCTCCAAGGCGGATGTCGATAAGGCGGTAGCCGCCGCACGGCGAGCGTTCGAGCGTTTCAGCCGGACCAGCCGGCAGGAGCGGATCGATCTGCTCAAGCGGATTCTAGATGCCTACAAGGCGCGCTACAACGATGTCGCCGACGCGATCTCGCGCGAAATGGGTGCTCCAAAGGCCCTGGCGATGCAGGCGCAGGCGGCGATCGGGGTCGGGCATATCAGCCAGATGATCAAGGTGCTCGAAGGCTTCGCGTTCGAGACGATGCAGGGGACCACGCTGATCGCCAAGGAGCCGATCGGGGTGGTCGGGATGATCACGCCGTGGAACTGGCCGATCAACCAGATCACCTGCAAAGTGTGTCCCGCGATCGCGGCGGGCTGCACCATGGTGCTGAAACCCTCGGAAATCGCGCCGATGGATGCGATCATTTTTGCCGAGATCATGGATGCGGCGGGCGTGCCGAAGGGCGTGTTCAATCTGGTCAACGGCGATGGGCCAGGAGTGGGTCAGGCGCTGTCGAGCCACCCCGATGTCGATATGATCTCGTTCACCGGTTCGGCGCGGGCGGGGATTCTGATCGCGAAGGCGGCGGCGGAGACGATCAAGCGGGTGCATCAGGAACTCGGCGGCAAATCGGCCAATATCCTGCTCGACGATGTCGATCTGGAGCGGGCGGTGACCAAGGGCGTGGTGGATTGCTTCCAGAACTCCGGTCAGTCATGCAATGCGCCGACCCGGATGCTGGTGCCGGAAAAACTGAAGGATCAGGCGATCGCCTATGCCAAGGCCGCCGCCGCGACGCAGAAGGTCGGCGCGCCGGATGCCGAGGGCACGGTGCTCGGGCCGGTGGTCAGCCAGGTGCAGTACGACAAGATCCAGGGGCTGATCCAGTCCGGCATCGAGGAGGGGGCGACTCTGGTGGCCGGTGGTCTCGGACGGCCGGATGGGTTGAACCGCGGCTATTACGTGCGCCCGACGGTGTTTGCCGATGTCACGCCCGCCATGCGGATCGCGCGCGAGGAGATTTTCGGGCCGGTGCTGGCAATCATGACCTACAAGGATGACGAGGACGCGATCGCTGAGGCGAATGCGACGGTCTATGGACTGGCCTCCTACGTGCAATCGGGTGATCGCAAACGCGCGCAGGCGGTGGCGGCGCGGATGCGCAGCGGCAATGTGTATATCAACTATCCGCCTGGCGATCTGAACGCGCCGTTCGGCGGCTACAAGCAATCCGGCAACGGCCGCGAATGGGGCCAGTGGGGGTTGGAGGAGTTTCTTGAAATCAAGGGCATCGTCGGCTACGCGGCGGCCTGAGCGCATGGTGCCGCCGGGCGACAGGCGGCACCGATCGGGTTATAAACGGTGAATGACCAGCACGCACGAGGTCTTCAACCAGGCGGGCGAGCCACCGCCCTATGACGCGTTCGGGGGCGATGCGGCGCTGAGCGCGGCGGTGGCCGCCTTCGGCGCCGGATGGGCGGCGCCGCAACTGCATGTCTGTGGGGCGCGCATCGGCACCCCGCATCTGCGCGATCTCGCGCGCGACGCCAACCGCTATGGGCCGGAGCTGCGCAGTTTCGACCGGTTCGGCTACCGGATCGACGAGATCGCCTATCACCCTGCGTGGCATGAGTTGATGGGATCGGTCAGGGCCGATGGCTACCACGCCCTGGCCTGGACCGCGGCGCGGCCGGGCGCGCAGGTGGCGCGGGCGGCGGTCGCCTATCTCTGGGGTCAGGGTGAGCCCGGCGTATGCTGCCCGCAGGCGATGACCTATGCCTCGATCGCGGCATTGCGCCACGCGCCGGCGAGTCTGGCGCGGTTTCGCGATGGCATCCTGGCGGCGGGGTATGATCCGCGGCCACTGCCGCCCGATCAGAAATCAGCCCTCACCGTCGGCATGGCAATGACCGAAAAACAGGGGGGTTCGGATTTGCGCCAGACCCAGACCACCGCCCGCCGTCGGGGCGCGCATTGGGCGCTGACCGGGCATAAATGGTTTTTCTCGGTGCCCGCGAGCGATCTGTTTCTCACCCTCGCGCGCACCGATGCGGGCGTGAGCTGCTTTCTCGCCCAGGGTTGGCGTGACGATGGATCCCGCAACGGGATCAGGATCCAGCGGCTGAAGGACAAATGCGGCAATCGGTCGAACGCGTCCTCCGAGGTCGAATTCGATGATCTGGACGCCGTGATGATCGGCGAGGCGGGGCGCGGCATCGCGACGATCATCGAGATGGCGCATCTGACCCGGCTGGAATGCGCCCTCGGTGCCGCCGCGCTGATGCGGCATGCGACGTCGCTGGCGGTATTCCATGCCACGCGGCGGCGGGCGTTTCAGCGGGCGCTGATCGATCAACCCGTGATGCGGGCGGTGCTGGCGGATATGGCGTTCGATGCCGAGGCGGCGATGTGGCTGGCGATGCGGGCGGCGGCGGCGGTGGACGCCGCACCGACCGACGAGGGCGAGGCCGCGCTGGCGCGGGTGATTGTGCCGGTCGCGAAATACTGGAACTGCAAACGCGCCCCCGCTTTGGTCGCCGAAGCGCTGGAATGCCATGGCGGCAACGGTTTCGTCGAGGACAATCCGATCGCGCGGCTCTATCGCGAGGCGCCGCTGAACGGGGTGTGGGAGGGGGCGGGTAATGTCATCTGCCTCGATGTGCTGCGCGCGCTGGCGCGGACGCCGGCGGCAGGCGCCGCCCTGATGGCGATGCTGGCGCCGGCGCGCGGGATCGATGCAAGGCTGGATCGGCTGATTTCGGCGATCGACACCGCGCTGGAGTCGCCGCATTTCGCTGAGGCGCAGGCGCGATGGCTGGTCGAGCAGATGGCGCTCGCGCTGAGCGCCGCCCTGCTGATCACCCACGCACCGGCGGTCGCGGAGGGGTTCATTCGCGCGCGGATCGCCGCGCCTGCCCTTGCGTACGGCGCGCTGCCGCCCGATGTGCCGCTCGATGATGTCCTGCGCCGCGCTGCGATCGTGCCGACCGACTGAGGAGTGATCGATGACCAATGCCGAGATTGCCACCTACGGCACCACCTCCGCCGGGGCGATGGTGCGCCGGATCGTGCTGCGCAATGCGCACGGCCTCAGCGTGGGCGTGCTCGACTACGGCGGGGTGATCACCGATGTGATGGTGCCGGACCGCGCCGGGGTGGCGGGCAACGTTGTGCTCGGCTGCGCCACGATCGCCGATTATCAGACGAAAAGCTCGTATTTCGGCGCCCTGCTCGGACGCTACGCCAACCGGATCGCCGGCGCGGCCTTCACGCTCGATGGCCATGTGTTTCATCTGCCGGCGAATAATGGGGCGAACACGCTGCATGGCGGTCCGAAAATCGGGCCGACGCCCAATTTTGCCCATCGCGTGTGGACGATCGTCGACGCCACGGCATCGGCGGTAACGCTGCGGTTGGTCAGTGCCGACGGCGACAACGGGTTTCCCGGGACCCTGACGGTCGAGGTCACCTATCGTCTGGGCGATGACCAGGCGTTCCGCATCGATTACACGGCACGGGTCGAAGGGCGGCCGACCGTGCTCAACGTGTCCAACCACACCTATTTCAATCTGGCGGGGTCGGGCAGCGCGCTGGATCATGAGGTGATCATTCCGGCGGCGTCGTTTCTGCCGACCGATGCGGCCCAGATCCCGACCGGAATTTTGCAGCCGGTCGCTGGCACGCCGATGGATTTCCGCACGGCGCATACCCCGCGCGCACGGATCGGCGCCGATTTCGAACAGCTGAAACTCGCCGGCGGCTACGATCATTGCTTCGTGCTCGAGCACGAAGCAGGCGCGCTGGGCGTGGCCGCGCGGCTGACCGACCCGGTGTCCGGCCGGACGCTGACGATCGAAACCACGCAACCCGCCGTGCAGTTCTACACCGGCAACAAACTCGACGGCACGATACAAGGCGCGAACGGCGCCCTGATCCAGGCCGGTGACGGCATGGCGTTCGAAACCCAGCATTTCCCGGATGCCCCGAACCGGCCGCATTTTCCCTCCACCCGGCTCGACCCCGGCCAGGACTTCCGATCAACGACGATCTGGCGGTTTGGCCTTGCGCCCTGACGCAGGATCGCTTGAGGCTAACCCGTCGGCGTCAGCCGAAGATAATAAAATCGGCGTCAGCCGGGGGCGATAAAATCGCCTGTCCCACCGGCGCGGGTGTGCGGCAGGAACATGGCGGGAACAAATAGTTAATAAATCCTTACCAGACGCGTTGCTGTTCTGTTCTCTTCATGCAAAACTCATACTCGACGAGTCGCACGGCAGCGACTACAGTGAATTCGCGTTTAAGTTGCGCCCCACACGCATGAGGAGTTGACCGATGGAAAAAAACAAGGCTCTCGACGCTGCCCTGGTGCAGATCGAGCGTGCGTTCGGCAAAGGCTCGATCATGCGAATGGGCGCGCGGCCGGGCAATGAGGGGGTCGACGTCGTGCCCTCGGGTTCGCTCGGACTGGATCTGGCGCTGGGCATCGGCGGGTTTCCCCGCGGCCGCGTGATCGAGATCTATGGCCCGGAATCCTCCGGCAAGACCACCCTCGCGCTCCATGCGATCGCCGAGGCGCAGAAACGCGGCGGCACCTGCGCCTTCATCGACGCGGAACACGCGCTCGACCCGATCTATGCCCGCAAACTTGGTGTCGATGTCGATAATCTGCTGATCTCGCAACCCGACACCGGCGAACAGGGGCTGGAGATCGCGGACACGCTGGTCCGCTCCGGCGCGATCGACGTGTTGGTGATCGACAGTGTCGCCGCCCTCGTCCCCCGCGCCGAACTCGAGGGTGAAATGGGCGACAGTCACGTCGGTCTGCACGCCCGCCTGATGAGCCAGGCGTTGCGCAAACTGACCGGTTCGATCTCGCGCTCGAAGACCATGATGATCTTCCTCAACCAGATCCGCCTGAAGATCGGCGTCATGTTCGGCAATCCGGAGACCACCACCGGTGGCAACGCCTTGAAATTCTATGCCTCGATCCGGCTGGAAATTCGCCGGATCGGCGCGATCAAGGATCGTGAGGAGGTCACCGGCAACCAGACCCGGGTCAAAGTGGTGAAAAACAAACTCGCCCCGCCGTTCCGCCAGGTGGAATTCGACATCATGTATGGCGAAGGCATCTCCAAAGTCGGCGAGTTGATCGACCTCGGCGTGAAGGCCGGAATCGTCGAGAAATCCGGCGCCTGGTTCAGCTATGATAGCGTCCGCGTCGGTCAGGGTCGCGAGAACGCCAAGCAATTTCTGCGCGATCACCCCGACATGGCGGCCGCGATCGAAAAGCGCATCCGGGATCAGGCGGCGGTGGTCGAGAAATCGATGATGGTGGCCCCTTCCGATACCGAAGTGGCCGAGGCGGCGGAATAGCGCCGCCCCCGGCGCTGGGTGATGGGCGCCGGGTGATGGGCGCTGGATGCTGGGCTGAGGTCATGATCGCATCTCGCACCGAAAGATGACAGCGATGCCATGAAGCGGTATGCCGGAGGGACACGCTGTTTTTTCAGGGATTGACCGCCGCTCCATGACCTCCAGCAACGACATCCGCGCCACGTTCCTCGATTATTTTGCCCGCAACCACCATGAGGTGGTGCCAAGCGCGCCTCTGGTGCCGCGCAACGACCCGACCCTGATGTTCGTCAATTCCGGCATGGTCCCGTTCAAGAACCTGTTCACCGGACAGGAGAAGCGCGGCTATGTGCGCGCGACCTCGGCCCAGAAATGTGTGCGCGCGGGCGGCAAGCACAACGATCTCGACAATGTCGGCTACACCGCGCGGCATCATACGTTCTTCGAGATGCTGGGCAATTTCTCGTTCGGCGACTATTTCAAGGACCAGGCGATCACTCATGCCTGGACGTTGCTGACCCGCGATTTCGGACTGCCGAAGGATCGCCTTCTGGTCACCGTGTATCACAATGATGACGAGGCCGCCTCACTCTGGCGGACCATCGCCGGTCTGCCGGATGAGCGGATCATTCGTATCAAGACCGACGATAATTTCTGGCGGATGGCCGATGTCGGGCCGTGCGGCCCCTCGTCGGAGATTTTCTACGATCACGGCGACCACATCGCCGGCGGACCACCGGGCAGCCCCGATGAAAATGGCGACCGCTTCATCGAAATCTGGAACCTCGTGTTCATGCAGTATTTCGAGGATGCCGACAAAACCCTCACCCCGCTGCCCCGCCCCTCGATCGATACCGGCATGGGCCTCGAACGCTTCGCCGCCATCATGCAGGGCAAGCACGACAATTACGACACCGATACGCTGCGCGCCCTGATCATCGCCTCCGCCGAAGCCTCCAACACCGAGCCCGACGGGCCTCACAAAACCAGCCATCGCGTCATCGCCGATCATCTCCGCGCCACCGCCTTCATCATTGCCGATGGCGTGCTGCCGTCCAACGAAGGTCGCGGCTATGTGCTGCGCCGGATCATGCGCCGCGCCATGCGCCACGCGCACCGCCTCGGCATGCGCGAACCGTTCATCCATCGCCTGGTTCCCGCCCTGATCCGCCAGATGGGCGTCGCCTACCCCGAGCTGCCCCGCGCCGAGGCCCTGATCGTTGAAATCCTCAAACTCGAGGAGGCCCGATTTGCCGTCATGCTTGAACGCGGCCTCTCGCTGCTCGACGACGAGGTCGCCCGCCTCGGCGGCGGCACGCCGCTTGCCGGTTCGGTCGCCTTCAAACTCTACGACACATTCGGCTTCCCGCTCGACCTCACCGAGGATGCGTTGCGCGAACAGGGGCGCAGCCTCGATCGCGCCGGGTTCGATGCCGCGATGGCCGAGCAACGCGCCCGCGCCCGCGCCGCCTGGGCCGGCAGCGGCGATGCCGCGACCGAAACCATCTGGTTCGACCTCAAGGAACGCCTCGGCGCCACGGAATTCCTTGGCTATTCCATGGAGGATTCCGACGCGACGGTCACCGGCCTCGTGGTCGAGGGTCGGCCGGTGCACCGCGCGACCGCCGGCCAGAACGTTGCCATCATTCTCAACCAGACGCCGTTCTATGCCGAATCCGGCGGTCAGGTCGGCGACACCGGCACCCTCACCGCCGATGGCCTGCTCATCCGCATCACCGACACCCAGAAAAAAACCGGCGATCTCTTCGTGCATCACGGCGTCATCGACTCCGGCACGCTGACCGTTGGCCAGACCATCCACGCCACGGTCGATCACGCCCGCCGCGGCGCCATCCGCGCGCATCACTCGGCGACCCATCTCCTGCACGAGGCCCTGCGCCAGGAACTCGGCCCGCATGTGACCCAGAAAGGCAGCCTCAACGCGCCGGACCGGCTGCGCTTCGACATCGCGCAACCCCGCCCGGTCACGCAAGCCGAACTCCGCGACGTCGAACGCGCGGTCAACGCCCGCATCCGCGAGAACACCAAGGTCGAGACCCGCGTGATGACGCCCGAGGAAGCGGTCAAGCGCGGCGCCATGGCGCTGTTTGGCGAAAAATACGGCGATGAGGTCAGGGTCGTCGCGATGGGCCGCGGCGATGACCGCAAATCCGCCTATTCGATCGAGCTTTGCGGTGGCACCCATGTCAGCCGCACCGGCGATATCGGCGCCTTCCGCATCCTCGCCGAATCAGGGGTCGCCGCCGGCATCCGCCGCATCGAGGCCGTCACCGGCAGCGCCGCGATCGCCGCGATCGAAGCCGAGGCCGATCTTCTGGCCGAATCGGCCGCCGCGCTCAAGGCGCCGCCGTCCGAAGTCCCCGCCCGGATCACGGCACTGCTCGACGAGCGCAAACGCCTCGAACGCCAGATCAGCGAATTGCAGCGCAAACTCGCCACCGGCGCCACCGAAGCCGCCATCGAAGACATCGCCGGCATCAGGCTCGCCGCCCGCAACCTCGGCGACGTTGCGCCGCGCGAGCTGAAATCCCTGGCCGATTCCATCCTGAAAACCATGGGGCCCGGCGTCGTCGCCCTGGTCTCCACCGCTGACGGCAAGGCCAGTATCGTGGTCGGGGTGTCAGATGATCTGAGCAAGACCCATAATGCCGTCACCCTGGTGCGCGCCGCCGCCGAAGCGGTCGGCGGCAAAGGCGGTGGCGGCCGCCCGGACATGGCACAGGCCGGCGGTCCCGACGCGGCCCAGGCCGACGCGGCGCTCGATGCCGTTCGCGCGGCGCTGGCCGCCTGACACGCGGGGTCAGGATCGGCGTTATCCGATCGTCATCAGGCTCGCATTGCCCCCGGCGGCGGCGGTATTGACACTCACCGACCGCTCCGCGCTCAGGAACTCAAGCGGATAGTCGCCGCCGATCTCGGTGCCAGCGACAAAAACCGGCACGATCGGCCCCTCGCGCTGCGCCAGATCCCGCAGCAGCGCGCTCAGGGTCTGGGAATCGCCGTCGAACAGCACGGCATCGAACGCCTCGGCGAGCGGCTGCGCTGGATCGGCCGGGCGGATCATGGCGGCGATCGTCAGCGGCGGCTCGATGGGTTCCGGGCAGACCACAAGCGCGCGGTTGCCGCTCGCCGCGCAGGCCGCGATCTGCCGCCCGGCCGCCGCCGCGTTCGCCGCGTGGCACAACACGGTGCCGCGCGGTTGCAACCGATAGATGTTCTGCTCGCCGACCGGCCCGGTTAGCTCAAGCGATCCGGTCATCGGTTCAAACGCCGGACGCATGGCCAGCAACCGCCGCAGATACAGCGGCCCGCCCGCCTTCGGCCCGGTCCCCGACAGGCCACGGCCCCCGAACGGCTGCACGCCGACCACCGCGCCGATCATGTTGCGGTTGACATAGATATTCCCCGCGACGATCCGCTCCGACACCAGCGCGATGGTCTCGTCGATCCGGCTGTGAACGCCGAAGGTCAGGCCGTAGCCGAGCGCATTCACCGCATCGATCATCCGGTCCCGGTCACGCGCGGCGAAGCGCACCACATGCAGCACCGGCCCGAATACCTCGCCGGCAAGGACGGCGGGATCGGGAATTTCGATCATCGTCGGTGCGACGAACCATCCCGCATCGGCATCGCCCGGCAATGGTGCCGCGACCGGGTCAAACCCGCGCTTCGCCATCGCCGCGATATGGGATGTGATGGTGGCGCGCGCGGCCTGGCTGATCACCGGCCCGATGTCGCTCGCGAGATGATCGGGATTGCCGACCGCGAGTTCCGCCATCGCCCCCTTCAGCATCGCGATCAACGCATCGGCGATGTCATCCTGGACCAGAAGTATCCGCAGCGCCGAACAGCGTTGCCCGGCGGAATCGAAGGCCGACGCAACGATATCGCCGACCGCCTGCTCCAGCAGTGCCGAGGAATCCACCAGCATCGCGTTCTGCCCGCCGGTTTCCGCGATCAGTGGCACCGGCCTGCCGGCGGGATCGAGCCGTTGCGCCAATGTCGCCTGGATCGAGCGCGCCACCGGGGTCGATCCGGTGAACATCACCCCACGCCCCCGCGCATCCGCCACCAGCGCCGCCCCGACGCGACCATCGCCCGGCACCAGCGCCACCGCCCCGGCCGGCACCCCGGCCTCGCGCAGCACGCGCACCGCCTCAGCCGCGATCAGCGGCGTTTCCTCAGCCGGTTTCGCCAGCACGGCGTTGCCCGCCGCCAGCGCCGCGGCGACCTGCCCGGTGAAAATCGCCAGCGGAAAATTCCACGGGCTGATCGCCACCACGATTCCGAGGGGCCGATGCGTCGCGTTATCGAACGTCGCGGTGATTTCCGCCGCGTAGTAGCGCAGAAAATCCACCGCCTCCCGCACCTCGCCGATCGCGGTCTGGATGGTTTTTCCGGCTTCGCGCACGATCAGCCCGATCAGTCCCGGCATCCGCTGTTCGAGCAGATCGGCCGCGCGCATCAGGCATTGCGCGCGTTCGGACGGCGGCGTCGCCTGCCAGATCGGCGCGGCCTCGCCCGCCGCAACCCATGCGGCCTCGATGGCGGCGTCGCTCGACTCCACCACCATCCCGACCTCATCGGCGAGATCGGCCGGATTGACGATCGGCATCGCCGGGTCCTCGGGTTGCGCCGCGTCCGGCTCGGCCCGCCACGATACCGCGAGCCCCGCCAGCAGCGCCGATGACAGCGATGCCAGGCGCTGCTCGTTCGACAGATCCAACCCCGCCGCATTGCGCCGTCCGGCGCCAAAGATCGCGCCTGGCGCAGCGATTTTGTCGTGCGGCGCCCCGAGCGGCACGATCCGCCGCGCCTCGGCCACCGGATCGGCCAGCAATTGTTCGACCGGCACCTTGTGGTCGGCCAACTTGTTGACGAAGGACGTGTTGGCGCCATTTTCGAGCAGTCGCCGCACCAGGTAGGCGAGCAGCGTCTGATGCGTGCCCACCGGCGCATAGATCCGGCACGGCACATTGAGTTTCTGCGGCCCTACCACCTCGTCGTACAACGCCTCGCCCATGCCGTGCAGGCATTGGAACTCGTAGCGCCCGATCTCGAACGGCGATCCGGCCAGGGCAAGGATACTCGCCAGCGTCAGCGCATTATGGGTCGCGAATTGCGGAAAAATCTCACCCGGCGCCCCCAGCATCCTGCGCGCGCAGGCGAGATAGGCGACATCGGTATGGATTTTGCGCGTATAAACCGGAAAATCCTCCAGACCCTCGAGCTGCGCGCGTTTGATTTCCGAATCCCAATACGCGCCCTTGACCAGCCGCACCATCAGCCGATGCCCGCTCCGCCGGCCCAGATCGATCAGATGGTCGATCACGAGCGGCGCCCGTTTCTGATACGCCTGCACCACGAACCCGATGCCGTGCCACCCGGCCAGACCCGGCTCGAAGCAAAGCCCCTCGAGCAGATCGAGCGACAGATCCAGCCGGTCGGCCTCCTCGGCATCGATATTCATCCCGATGTCATACCGCCGCGCCAGCTGCGCCAAGGCGGTCAGCCGCGGCGCCAGCTCCGCCATCACCCGCCCGCGCTGTGCCCGGCTGTAGCGCGGATGCAGCGCTGACAGCTTGACCGAGATGCCCGGCCTTTCATACAGACCCTGCCCGCGCGCCGCCGCGC
>NZ_JBMFGY010000030.1:22488-32456 GCF_049977125.1 Acidiphilium sp.
ATCGCCCCGCGCGCCGCCGCGCCAATTGCATGAATCGCCTGTTCGTAGTCGCGGTAATACCGCGCCGCGTCGGCCGCGGTGAGTGCCGCCTCACCCAGCATGTCGTAGGAATACAGAAAGCCCTTGGCCTCGCGTTTGCGCGCGTTCGCCAGCGCCTCGGCGATCGTCTGGCCCATGACGAACTGCTCGCCCATCAGGCGCATCGCGATATTCACGCCGCGCCGCACGATCGGCTCGCCGCCGCGCGCCAGCAGTTTGGTCAATGCCGAACTCAGCCCGGCTTCGCTCGATGTCGCGGTCAGCCGCCCGGTCAGCAGCAGCCCCCACGTCGCCGCGTTGACGAACAGCGACGGACTCTCCCCGACATGCCGGTGCCAATCCCCCGCGCCGATCTTGTCGCGGATCAATTTATCGCGCGTCGCGGCATCGGGAATGCGCAGCAGCGCCTCGGCGAGGCACATCAGCGCGACACCCTCCTGGCTCGACAGCGCATATTCCTGCAACAAGGTCTCGACCAGCCCGGCGCTCCGCCGCGCGCGCAGGACTGTGATCAGGTTCAGCGCGGTCCGCCGCGCCTGGTCTGACTGGGCCGGGGTCAGGGTCGCGGCATCGATCATCGCCGCCACCGCTTCGGGCTCGGGCCGCCGGTAAGCGCTGGTGATCGCCGCGCGCAACACGCCCTGCGGCTGCACATCCTGCGCGAAACCAAGGAACGGAACGCTCGCCGGTTCATCGGGCGGCACCACGAGGGTTTCGCCGCGTTCCAGCCGCTCCAGCCCGGCCATGATGACCTGCTTGACCAGATGATGCGGCGTGTGGCCCTCGCGCTCGGCAACGCGGCGCAGACGGGCGCGCACCTCGTCATCGAGTTTTACGCCCATGGTTGAGACCGTCATGTTACCGCGCTCCGTGAAAAGGTGACACCCCTCGGCAGCAATGGGTTACACCTGTTCGCCATCGCGATTCAACACTTCTTTATCGATTTTTTCGTCCATCCCCGATCGCTGCGCGGCCCCCAATGACGCGGAAGCGCAATTGAGCTATCGGTGATCTCGTCATGACATTCGGGCGCAGCCAGTTTCGTATCGCGGTGAATTTCGCTCTGGACGGGCTGCTCGCCGCCCTCGCGGTAATCGCGGCCGGATGGCTGGCCAATCCGTCCCACCCGATGCCGAACCCGGCCGCGCTGCCGCTGGCCGGCACTGCGGCGATCTGGCTGATCGGGGTGCCGTTCGGTCTGGCGCGCCAGCATTGGCGTTTCACCGCGCTGCCCGACCTGACCGCCATCGCCTCGATCGCGGTGCTCGCGGCCTTGCTCATTGTCCTGCTGCTGGTCGGTGTCGGAGCGGCGCTGCCCTCGGCGAGTTTTCCCGTTCTTCTGGTGCTGACCTTCGCGCTCGGCCTGACCGCGCCGCGCCTGCTCTATCGCATCGCCCGCGCGCCGCGTGACGCGGCCGACGCCGATGCCGATGCGGCACTTCTGCTCGGCGATGGCGAGGCGGCGGAATTATTCCTCGCGGCTCTGGCGCGCGAAGGCAATCGCCGGTTGCGCGTGGTTGGCCTGCTGTCGGCTTCGGGCCGGGAGATCGGGCGGCGCATCCATAACGTGCCGATCCTGGGAACGATCGAACAGCTGACCAGCGTGCTCGACCGCCTGGGCGCGGCGGAGCAGATGCCCTCGGTGCTGATTGTCGCGAGTGCCGAGATCATCGGCGCCGATCTGCGCGCGATCATGGCGGCGGCGGAGGTTCTGGGTCTGCGGGTTGCCCGCGCGCCCAGCCCGACCGCTCTGGCCCCGACCATCACCGGCGAGGCGTCGTTGCGGCCGATCGCGATCGAGGATCTGCTCAACCGGCCGCAGGTGGCGCTCGATCGCGAGGGGATGGCGCGGCTGATCCAGGGCCGGCGGGTGCTGGTGACCGGCGCCGGCGGCTCGATCGGTTCGGAACTGGCCCGGCAGGTGGCGGGATTCGGGCCGGCCGCATTGGTGCTGCTCGATGCCAGCGAATTCGCCCTCTGGCAGATCGATCTCGAGATTTCCGAGCTGTTTTCAGGATTGCCGCGCGAGGCGGTGATCGCGGATGTGCGCGACCGGGCGCGGATCGACCAGATCTGCGCGGCACTGCGGCCGGAGTTGGTGTTTCACGCCGCCGCCCTGAAGCATGTGCCGATCGTCGAGGCGAATCCGCTTGAGGGCATGGCGACCAACGCGCTCGGCACCCGCAATGTGGCCGACGCCGCGCGCGGCGCGGGGGCGGCGCTGATGGTGCTGATTTCGACCGACAAGGCGGTCAATCCATCCTCGGTGATGGGAGCCTCCAAGCGCCTCGCGGAAATGTACGCACAGGGTCTCGATGTCGCGGGACGGCAGCGCCAGCCGATGAAGACGGTGACGGTGCGGTTCGGCAACGTGCTGGGCTCGACCGGTTCGGTGGTGCCGCTGTTTCGCCGGCAGCTGGCGCGCGGAGGACCGCTGACCGTGACCCATCCGGACATGCGGCGCTATTTCATGACCGTGCGTGAAGCGGTGTCGCTGGTGTTGCAGGCGTCGGTGGTGGGGGCTTCGGGGGCGGCGTTGCCGGTCGCGGGCGGCGGGATTTTTGTGCTCGACATGGGCGAGCCGGTCAAAATCGTCGATCTGGCGCGCCAGATGATCCGGCTGGCGGGGTTGCGGCCGGATGTGGACGTCGCGGTGCGGTTCACCGGCTTGCGGCCTGGCGAGAAATTATTCGAGGAATTGTTCCACGGTGCCGAAAAACCGATCGAAACCGGGTTTCCCGGCCTCCTGATGGCCGCCCCCCGAGTCGCCGACCCGGCGATCATCGGCCGGGCGCTCGACGAGGTGGCCGCGATCGTCGATCGCGGCGATGCGGCGTCCGGCATCGCGCTGTTGCAGCGCCTGATCCCCGAGTTCAGCCCCGACCGCAAGCAGATCCTGTCCTCATAGGTGGTGCGCCGGTGTCTTTTCACGCAGGAACCGCTTGCCTTGTTCTAAAGGGTTCCATAAGGCCAGCGCATGGATATCGATGAACCGCCGATCCCCTTCCTCGACCTCAAGGCCCAGCAGGCCCGTCTGGGGCCGGGGTTGCGCGCCCGGATCGATGCCGTGATGGCGCACGGCCAGTTCATCCTCGGCCCGGAAGTCGCCGAGCTCGAGCAGCAACTCGCTTCATTCTGTGGCGCGGCGCATTGCATCGGCGTCAGTTCCGGCACCGATGCGTTGCAGATCGCGATGATGGCGGAAGGCATCGGCCCGGGGGATGCGGTGTTTCTGCCGGCATTCACCTACACGGCGACCGCCGAAGTCCCCTTGCTGCTCGGAGCGACGCCGGTATTCGTCGATATCGACCCGGCAACGTTCCAGATCGACCCCGATCACCTGGAGCGGCGGATTGAAGCGGCGACGCAGCGCGGGTTGCGGCCGCGCGCGATCATCGGGGTCGACCTGTTCGGCCAGCCGGCGCCGTGGCCGGCGTTGCGGGCGATCGCGGCGCGGCATGATCTGTTCACCCTCGATGACTGCGCGCAGTCGTTCGGCGCGGCGCTGGACGGCGCGCGGCTGGGCCACGCGGCGACGGCGACGGCGGTGAGTTTTTTCCCGTCCAAACCGCTCGGCGCCTATGGTGACGGCGGCGCGCTGTTCACCGAGGACCCCGCGCGCGCGGCGCTATATCGCAGCTTGCGCAGCCATGGCGAGGGCGCCACGCGCTACGACGTGCAGCGCATCGGCATGAACGGGCGGCTCGATACGATGCAGGCGGCGGTGCTGCTCGCGAAACTGGCGGTGTTCGAGGCGGAGCTGGCGCGGCGCGAGGCGATCGCACGCGCCTATGATACGGGGCTTGCGCCGTTCGTCACGGTGCCGGCGCGCGTCGCCGGGAGCGCCAGCGCCTGGGCGATTTATGCCGTGCTGTTCGCCGATCAAGCGGCGCGGACACAGGCGCAGGCGGCGTTGCAACGCCGGGGGGTGCCGAGTGCGATCTATTACCCCAAGCCGCTGCATCACCAGCCGGCCTATGCGGGCGCGCATGACGGGGCGAGGCTGCCGGTGTCGGAGGATGTCGCGACGCGGATCATGGCGCTGCCGCTGCACCCGGATCTGAGCGATGCGCAGGTCGCCCGCGTGATCGGCGCGTTCGAAGGGTTGGGTCTGCATGCCGCGCGGTGACCTTTATCCCGAGATCGGTCCGTATCAAACCGGCTATCTGCCGGTCGGCGACGGTCATGTGATCTATTGGGAGCAGGTCGGCAATCCGCGCGGCAAGCCGGTGCTGTTTCTGCATGGCGGCCCCGGCGCCGGGGCCGGGGCGGTGCATCGGCGGTTTTTCGATCCGGCGATCTGGCGGGTGCTGATTTTCGATCAGCGCGGGGCGGGTCGCTCGACCCCTCTGGGCGGGCTGCAGGCCAATACCACGCAGGATCTGGTCGCTGATATCGAGGCCTTGCGTGCGTTTCACGGCATCGAACGGTTCATCCTGTTCGGCGGGTCCTGGGGCTCGACCCTCGCCCTGGCCTACGGTCAGGCGCATCCCGAACGTGTCGCCGGCATGGTGCTGCGCGGTATTTTCCTTGGCCGCCCGATCGAGGTGGCGTGGTTTCTGCACGGCCTCGCGCAGTTTTTCCCGGATGCACACGGCGCGCTGGTGAATTTTCTGCCTCCCGCCGAGCGGGGCGATATTCTGGGCAATTATCTGCGCCGGCTCTGCGATCCGAACCCGGATGTGCATGTGCCGGCGGCGCGGTCGTGGTCGGTCTATGAGGGTTCGTGCTCGACCCTGATGCCGAGTTTCGAGACGGTGGCCGCCTTCGCGCATGACCGCACCGCCATCGGGCTCGCGCGGATCGAGGCGTATTATTTTGCCAACGACCTGTTCCTGCCCGAAGGCGGGCTGCTGGCCCATATGGACAGGCTCAAGCACGTGCCGGCCGAGATCGTGCAGGGGCGCTACGATATGATCTGCCCGCCGCAGACCGCGTTCGAACTGGCGCGGGCGTGGCCCGGCGCACGGCTGACCATGGTGCCGGATGCCGGGCATTCAGCGTTGGAACCGGGAATACGCGCCGCGTTGCTGGCGGGGCTGGATCGGGCGCGTGCCCTGATTTAGCCCCAATCAGGGGTGAGTGTTTCAGGATCAGGAGAGGAGCAGAGATGGCATTGCTCAGGCGCTCGGTTCTGCGGGCGGGTGCTGGCGGTCTCGCCAGCGCGGCGGCGATTCCGTGGGCGCGGGCGGCGGCCGGTCCGCCGCTGGTGCCGCTGACCATGGCGACCGGCGAACCCGGTGGCGATTTCGCGCTCTATGGCCCCGCCTGGGGTCAGCAGGCCAGCAGACTCGCGCCGATCGCGGTCTCCTACCGGGCATCGGGCGGCAGTGCCGCCAATATCCTGCTGGTCGAGCAGAACGCGGCCCAGCTCGGCTTGACGACATTGGCGGTCGCCGATCAGGCGTGGCTGGGGCAGGCGGCGTGGACCGGCCACGTCAAGCTGCGGGGATTTCGCGCGCTGTTTCCGATTTTCGAGGCGACCTGGCAGGTGTTCGCCCCGATCGATGGTCCCGTGAAGCAACTCAGCGACCTTGCCGGAAGGCGGCTCGGCGTCGGGCCGGCCGGCGGCGGCAGCGAGATGCTGACGCCCGCGCTGCTGGCCGCGGTCGGCATTACGCCGCGCCTCGCCGTTGCCGGGCTCTATCTGGAACAGATCGACCTGCTGCGCCGGCGCAGGATCGATGCCTGCGCCTTCCTCGGCGTCACCCCGCTGCCGGCGATCCGCGCCGATGCGGCGCATGGCGGGTTCAACCTCATCGGCGTCAGCCGCGCGCAGGAGATCGCGATGCGGCGGGCGACCCCCGGGTTGGTCGGCAGTATCATCCCGCGCGCCAGCCTGCCACGGCAGACCGCGGCGGTCGCGACAATCGGGTCCGAGACCATCGCGATCGGCCGCGCGGATCTGCCGGATGCGCTGGTCGAAAAATTGACCGAGGCCGCCTTGAGCCGCCAGGCCGATCTGCTCGATGCCGCGCTGATCGGCGCCGGCAGGGTCGGGCCGAAATCGGACTGGATCGCGGGCGACGACCCGATCGCCATTCATCCCGGCGCGGCGAAAATACTGCGCCGCCACGGCTTCGCCGCGCCGTCCCGGCTGGTTCGCAGCTAGAGTTCATCGCTTGAGGTTGACGCTGTTGCGTCGGTCGAGCGCGATGAAATTGATCGTCAAACAAAGACGGGAGCATGATCGACCAGGGGCGATCATGCTCCCGATCCGGGCGGCGGATGGTTGCCTGTCCGGGTTTTCGCTCTATGGAGGGCGGATCGGATTCGGGGTGGGTTGATGCGGAAACTTATTGTGACACTGGTCGATCTGAGCCGCCGCAGAGCCCTGATGGTGTCGCTCGGCTTTGCCGTGGTGATCGCGCTGGGGTTGGTCTATGCGGTGCATCATCTGGGCATCGACACCGACACCGATCATCTGTTCGCCCGTTCGCTGCCGTGGCGCGAGCAACAGATCATCTTCGACCGCGCGTTTCCGCAGTTCAACAATCTGATCGTGGCGGTGGTGCGCGACGTGACGCCCGAAGGCGCGGACGCGACGGCGAAGGCGCTGGCCGAGGGGATCGCGGCGGACAAGACCAATTTCATCGACGTGACGCGCCCCGGCACCGGGCGGTTCTATCGCAACGACGGGCTGCTGCTGCTGCCCGAGAAACAACTCGCCTCGCTGTTGAACTCGATCGTGACGGCGCAGCCGTTTCTCGGCCAATTATCCGCCGATCCATCGGCGGCGGGGTTGTTCAAGGCGCTCGATCTGATGGCGGTGGGCGTGAGCACCGGTCAGGCCGACCTGACACCCTATGATTCGCAGCTGAAAAGCTTCAAGGCGGCGCTCGATCAGGCGGCTTCGGGGCATCCGACGCCGATTTCCTGGCAGGCGCTGCTCACGCCGGGGGTCGCCGCCGAACAGGGCGATGTGCGGTTCGTGCTGATCCATCCGGTGCTCAACCATGGCACGCTCGAACCGGGAGGTGCCGCCACGGCGGCGTTGCGGCGGATCGCGGCGGGTCTGCCGAGCGTGAAATCGGGCCAGGCCAGCGTGAACTACACCGGGCAGATCCCCCTGTCCGACGAGCAATTCGCCAGCCTGACCCAGGGCATGGCGCTCGGCCTCGCGATCAGCCTGGCGCTGATCACACTCTGGCTGATGCTGGCGGTGCGCTCGTGGCGCATGATCGTGCCGATCCTGATCACGCTGGTCGCCGGGCTCGCGCTCACCCTCACCTTCGCCGCGATCGCGATCGGCACGCTGAACCTGATTTCGGTGGCGTTCGCGATTTTATTCGTCGGGCTGGCGGTGGATTTCGCGATCCAGTTCTGCGTGCGGCTGCGCGATGTCCGCACCAGGGAGAGCGATCCGGCCATGGCGCTGGTCGGCGCGGCCGATGAGGCCGGCACCCAGATCGCGCTCGCCTCGGTGGCGACCGCCTGCGGCTTCCTGGCCTTCGCGCCGACCAGCTTCATCGGCGTGGCCGAGCTGGGTGAGATCGCGGGCGTCGGCATGCTCATCGCATTTTTCTGCACCGTCACGCTGTTGCCGGCGTTGCTCGCCTTCACCAAGCCGCGCGGCGAGGCCGAGCGGATCGGCTTCGCGCTGGGCGATTGGGGGGATCGGAGCCTGCGCCGGCATGGCCGGCCGGTTCTGGTCGTGTTCGCCCTGCTGGCGCTCGCGGGGATCGGGGCGGCGAGCACGATCAGTTTCGATGCCAACCCGCTCGACACCCAGAACCCCGACACCGAGGCGATGCGAACCCTGAAGACCCTGCTCGGCAAATCGGTGACCAACCCGTTCTATATCGACGCTCTGGCCCCGAACCTGACGGCGGCGCGCGCCCTGGCGGCACGCTTCGCCGCGTTGCCCGAGGTGGCGCAGGTGATTTCGGGCACGACCTTCGTGCCGACCCATCAGACCATCAAACTCGCGATGATCGCGCAGACCCAGGGGATTCTCGCCCCCTCGCTCGCGAGCGGGCCGGTGCCGCCGGTCACGCCGGCGCGCCTGCGCGAGGCCGCGACCAAGGCGGCGGCGCAGATCGCCGACATCGCCGCACAATTGCCGAAAACCTCGCCGCTGCTCGGCATCGGCCGCGCGCTGGAGCGGTTGAAAACCCTGCCGGATGCGCGGCTGATGCAAGCCAACACGGCATTGGTGTATTATCTGCCCGGCGAGTTGAACCGGCTGAACGATGCGCTGTCGGCGCAGCGGATCACCGAAGCCAATTTACCGGCGGCGGTGAAGCAGGACTGGTTCCTGCCCGATGGCCGGGTGCGGTTGCAAATCATCCCCACGGCGGCGGCACAGACCTCCGCCGGGTTGTGGCGCTTCGTGGCGGCGGCGCAGCGCATCGTGAAGGTGGTCTCCGGCCCGGCCGCGACCACGGTGGCGACCGCGAAGACCATTCTCGGCGCGTTTCGCGAGGCGGCGGCGCTGGGGGCGGTGGCGATCGCCGTCATTCTGATGGTGTTCCTGCGCTCGGTGCGGGATTCGGCGCTGGTGGTGGCAACCCTCGCGCTCTCGGCATTTCTGACCGCGCTGTTCGCCCGCCTCGCCGGCATCCGGCTCGATTACGCCAATATCATCGCCTTGCCGCTGTTGATGGGGGTTGGCGTGTCGTTCAACGTCTATTTCGTGATGAACTGGCGCGCCGGCATGCGCAACCTGCTCGGCTCGGCGACGGCGCGGGCGGTGCTGTTCTCGGCACTGACCACGGGAACCGCGTTCGGCTCGCTGGCCGCCTCGCATGATCGCGGCACCGCGAGTCTGGGCGCCGTCCTGCTGATCAGCCTCGGTGCGGTGCTGATCGCGACCTTCATGTTTCTGCCGGCGCTGCTCTATGCCCTGCCGCCCCCCGCGACGCGGCGATGAGTCTCGAAAAACGCAGCGTCAGCCTGTCGGGTCATCGCACCAGCATCGCGCTGGAGCCGCCGTTCTGGGCGGCGCTGGAGGCGATGGCGGCGGCGCGCGGGATCAGCCTGACCGCGCTGATCGCGGCGATCGATGACACGCGCGACCCCACGGACGCGCTCGCCTCGGCGCTGCGGGTGTCGGCATTGGCCGCGCGACCGCCCGGGGTGTGAGCGCTTGGGGCGGGTGAGCGCTTGGGGCGGGTGGTTTTTATGGTTTCCCGGCACCGCCGATGGTGGTATGTGGCGGATCGAAACAATTAACACGCGGAGGTGAGGCGGACGATGTCGGTTGAGATCGAGGTGATCGCCGCCGAGGCGCCGGCCCGGCAGGCGCTGGCCTTCATGCTGACCGACATTGAAGGCTCAAGCGCCCGCTGGGAGCGGTTCCCGACCCTGATGGGGCGGATCATCGCCCGGCACGACGCGCTGATTACCGCCGCCGTGGCCGAGGCGGGCGGCACGGTGTTCAAATCCACCGGCGATGGTCTGTTCGCCTCGTTCCCGACCGCGCATCAGGCGCTCCACGCGGCGATGGCGGCGCAGCACGCCCTGGCGGGGCTGGATACCGCCGCGATCGACGGTCTGGCGGTGCGAATCGCCATCCATATCGGGGCGGTCGAAGCGCGGGGGGGTGATTATTTCGGCCCGGCGATGAACCGTGCCGCCCGGCTGCTCGGCATTGCCCATGGTGGCCAGATCCTGCTCTCCGAGGCGGCCGCCGAGGCGGCGCGGCCGATGCTGGCGTCGGACGCCGCGCTGATCTGCCTCGGCCGCCACCGGCTGAAGGATCTGATCGAAGCCGAGACGGTGTTTCAGCTGCGCACCCCCGATCTCGACCAGGAGTTTCCGGCGCTGCGCTCGCTCGATGCGCGGCCGAACAACCTGCCGCGGCAGGCGAGCCGTTTCATCGGTCGCGAGGCGGATGGCAGGGCGATCGCTTCGTTGCTGCGCACCCATCGCCTGATCACCCTGCTCGGTCCTGGCGGCATCGGCAAAACCCGGTTATCGCTCCAGAT
>NZ_JBMFGY010000031.1:0-6330 GCF_049977125.1 Acidiphilium sp.
GCGGCGGCGCTGCTGCTGGGCGTGATGCCGGGGCTGATCGCGGGGCTGACGTGAGCGGGGTTGACGTGAGCGGGGCGGCGGGAGGCGGCTTGGCGGGAGGCGGCTTGGCGGGAAGCGGGGGGTTGCTGGAGCTTCTGGTCGCGGCGCCGGCGGAGGGGCCGGTGCGGCTGATCGATGCCGGGACCTGGCGGATGCTGGCGCGGGGGGAGGCGGCGCTGCATTTTTACGGGCTGTTCGTGTCGGGGGCGCGGGTTTACGCGTTGTTCGGGGCAGCGGCCGGGACGCTGCTGGTGGCAACCGATCTGGCGGATTCGGCCTATCCATCGATCGCGGCGGGGTTTCCGATGGCGGCGTGGTTCGAGCGGTTGGCGCGGGATTTGACCGGGGCGGTGGCGCTGGAGGCGGAGGATCGGCGGCCGGCGATCGCGCAGGGGGCGGCAGGGAGCGATGCGGCCTGGCCGCGCTTCATCGAGACGGCGGGCGAGGGCGGGTTTCAGATCGGGCAGGGGCCGGTGGCCGGGGTGATCGCGGCGCCGGTGCATCGGCGATTCAGCCTCGATGGCGGGGTAGTGACGCGGTTGGAGCATCGGTTGGGCTATGCGCACCGGGGCATCGCCGGGTTGATGCGCGGCAAATCGCCCCGCGCGGCGGCGCGGTTCGCGGCGCGGATCGCCGGGGATGCGACGGTGGCGCATGCCGTGGCCTTCGCGCGTGCCGCCGAGGCGGCGAGCGGCGTGGCGGCACCGCCGCGGGCGGCGGCGGTGCGGGCGGTGATGCTGGCGATTGAACGGGTGACGGGGGATTTGGCCGCCTTGTCGGCGGCGGTGGGGTTGGGCGGGGATGCGCGGTTTGCGGCGCTGCTGGGCCAGGCGCGCGAGCAGGTGGCCGGGGCGGTGGGCGAGGTGTTCGGGCATCGGCTGATGATGGATGTCGTGGTACCGGGCGGGCTGGCGGTGGATGTGCGCAGCGCGGCGGTGCCGGCGCTGGTTGCGGCGCTGGATCGGGCCGGCATGGTGGTGCGGGCGGTGTTCTGGGCGCGGGTGCGGCGGGATCTGGCGGCGGCGGCCGGGATGGCGCAGGCGCGCGCGCGCGCGGTGCGGGCGATGGGGCGCGTGGCGCGGCAGGGATTGGCGGCGCTACCGGAGGGGATCATTGCTCAGGCGCTGCCGGCGGCGAGCGGGATGGGGCTGGGGGTGGCGGAGAGTGCGCGCGGTCTGGTGCATCACTGGCTCGATCTGGCGGATGGGCAGATCCGCGATTGCTGCGCCATCGATGCCTCGGCGCGGTTGCTGGCGGTGCTGGAGGCGGTGGTGGTCGGGTTGGAGTTCGAGGCGGCGGCGATGGTGATTGCGTGTTTCGGCCTGTCGGTGAGTGCGATCGATGGATGAGGTGACGGTGAGTTCGCTGGCGGCGCGGCTGAGCGAGGCCGGGACGACCCTGCTGGGGCGCAGCCTGGCGGTGCGGCATGTCGATGCCGGGAGTTGCGGCGGGTGCGAAATTGCGCTCGCGGCGGCCGCGGTGCTGCGGGGCGGGT
This sequence comes from Acidiphilium sp., assembly GCF_049977125.1. Classification (NCBI taxonomy): domain Bacteria; kingdom Pseudomonadati; phylum Pseudomonadota; class Alphaproteobacteria; order Acetobacterales; family Acidocellaceae; genus Acidiphilium; species Acidiphilium sp. The sequence goes on from NZ_JBMFGY010000031.1 coordinate 1,535, forward strand.
TGACGCGATATGGGGTGACTCTGGTCGATGATCCGCGGGCGGCGGATGTGCTGCTGGTGACCGGGGTGGTGACGCGCGCGCTGGCCGAGGCGGTGACGCGCACGCTGGCGGCGATGGCGCCCCCGCGGTTTGTGGTGGCGGTGGGGGATTGTGCGGTGGATGGCGGGGTGTTCAAGGGCGCGCCGAGCGTGCTGGGCGGGGCCGAGCGCGTGGTTGCGGTGGATTTGTTGATCGCCGGGTGCCCGCCCTCGCCGGGGCGGATCATCGCGGGGTTGGTGGCGCTGCTGGAGGCGAACGCGGCGCCGGTGCGGCGGTCGCGGCGGGTCGAGCCGCGTGCCTGATTTCAGTTATGAACGCCGGATCGGCGGGGTGGTGGCGGGGGTGGATGAGGTTGGGCGTGGCCCGCTGGCGGGGCCGGTGCTGGCGGGGGCGGCGATACTGCCGTTTGATCTGGATGACAGGATTATCACGCTAGTAGATGATTCTAAACGATTGTCCGCAGCGCGGCGGGCGGTGGCGCTGGCGGCGCTGCTCGACGCGGGGGCGGTGATTGCGCTGGGGGCGGCCTCGGTCGAGGAGATCACGCGGCTGAATATTCTCCAGGCGAGTCTGCTGGCGATGCGGCGGGCGGTGGCGCGGTTGCCGCTGGCGCCGGATCATGTGTTGGTGGATGGGCGAATCGCGCCCGGGCTGGGGATGGGGTGTTCGATGATTATCGGCGGGGATGGGATTTCACTGTCGATCGCGGCGGCGTCGATCGCGGCGAAGCTTGCGCGGGACCGGTTGATGGCGCGGCTGGACCGGCGCTATCCTGAGTATGGCTGGGCGCGCAATGCTGGTTACGGCACGGAGCACCACCGCAGGGCGATCGCGCAGCATGGGGCGACGCGGCATCATCGCCCCGGATTCGGGGCGTTGTTGCGTGGAATCAATATGTTAGGTTAGTGCGCTGACAATCAGGCGTAGCGCTGCTCGGGATGGCGGAGATGCCAGAGACGTTCATGGGCGGCGACGAGGCTTTCGATGCTCTTGCGACGATTGGAATCGACATTGACGGAGCGCCTTGTCAGCATGCGCTCGAGAATGACCAGCAATTGTTCAGCGATTTCATAATCATCCTGATCGCAGGCATGATGAAACGCGATCAGGATTTTATCGGACAGGCGACGGCTGTAGCGGGCCTGTGCTTTGTCCGGTTTCGCTGTATCGTGGTCGATTGTGTCCTCGATTGTCACTGGTGGCATTCCATTCCTAAGATGAACAAGTCGTTATCTTACTGGTTTCCTAACAATTAGCTATCCCGAAACGCGTTTGAAAACGACAAAAAGCAATTTGTTTATCGTTACTGTTGTATGAAAACCGCAAAAAACGACATGAATTATTTATTTAGACGTTCATCTTTGATTAACATCGCATGAAATCTCAAATTTGACAAGAGCGATCTCGGCAATCAGGAAAACCCGAAACCACGGCTGGTTTCGGGGTCGCGCGATCGGGCGGCGGGATCAGGGGATGGCGATCAGGGGTGATTCGGGGGCGGTGAAGACGAAATCGGCGAAGGCGTCTTCCCAGGAGCCGGTGGTGGAGGCCTTGCTGTATTCGGTGGCCCGGTTTTCGAAGAAATTGGCGTGTTCGACCGCGTTGAGCATTTCGTCGAGCCAGGGCAGGGGGTTGGTTTCAACGTGAAACAGCGGGTTGAGGCCGAGCTGCTGGAGGCGGCGGTCGGCGATGAAGCGGATGTATTGTTTCACCTCCGCGCCGTTGATCCCCTCGATCGCGCCGAATTCGAAGGCGAGGTCGATGAACGCGTCTTCATGGTCGACGATGGTGGCGCAGGTGAGGTAGAGCTCGCGGCGCAGCTCCTCGGTCCAGATTTCGGGGTTTTCCGAGATGAAGGTGCGGAACAGGCGGATGATCGAGAGGCAGTGGAGGCTTTCATCGCGCACCGACCAGGAGATGATCTGGCCCATGCCCTTCATTTTGTTGAACCGCGGAAAATTCAGCAGGATGGCGAAGGAGGCGAAGAGTTGCAGACCCTCGGTGAAGGCGCCGAACGCTGCGAGGGTCTTGGCGATTTCGTGTTTGTTGTCGACCCGGAAGCCGTGCATGTAATCGTATTTGTCCTTCATTTCCTTGTATTTCATGAAGGCGGAATATTCGATCTCGGGCATGCCCACAGTGTCGAGCAGATGTGAGTAGGCGGCGATGTGGATGGTTTCGATGTTCGAGAAGGCCGAAAGCATCATCAGCACCTCGGTCGGTTTGAAGACCTGGCTGTAGTGCTTCATGTAGCAATTGTTCACCTCGACATCCGCCTGGGTGAAGAAGCGGAAGATCTGGGTGAGCAGATTGCGCTCGCCGGCGGTCAGGTTCTTGTGCCAGTCCTTCACGTCATCGGCGAGGGGGACTTCCTCGGGCAGCCAGTGGACGCGCTGCTGGGTCAACCAGGCCTCGTAGGCCCAGGGGTAGCGGAAGGGCTTGTAGACCGGGTTTTCGGTGAGAAGGTCGAATCGGGTCGGGAGGTCGACCGGGACGGCGGGGGTGATGATGGCGGACATGCTGGTTCCTTATCGGGCGAGGGCGCTGCTCTCGATCGCCGGCTTCGCTGGTTGGGGAGTTGTCTTGGGGGTTCGTTATGACCCGGCCAGAGACGTTCGGCAACCGTAAAAGAGCGGGGATGGCAGTTGTTGATACCATATTTGCGTATGGGCCAGTGATTATTTACTAGATGTAGCGAAGCTTGATGGTCGGTGCATGATTCGATGCGGGCGCGCTTGACAAATTCGATACAAATAGATATATCTAATGCATGGTGTTGATTTGGTTGCGGACGCGTGTTCGCAACGATGGAAGGTCTCGTGGCATTGGGCTGCGATCGGTCGGCACCGCTAGTTTGAGAGATGCCATGAACCATCAACCCACTGAACCGCCGATGGCGCAACGCGCCCATCGGCTCGCTCATGTCGAGCAGACGCGCGTGGCGCTTGCCGCCGTCGATTCCGGCGCCCTGACCGAGCATGAACGCGCGGACCTGCTGCTGATGCGCGAGGAGGAGAAAATCGCGCGCGATGTTTATCTGCAGCTCTATGATCGCTGGGGGCTGCGGCCGTTCGGCAATATCAGCGGGTCAGAACAGGCCCATATGGATATGATCCTGCTGCTGCTGGAGCGGCACGGATTGCCCGACCCGGCGCAGGGGTTGGCGATCGGAAAATTCAACGATCCGGCACTTCAGGCGTTGCATGACGATCTGCTCGCGCGGGGGCTGCAAAGCCAGGCGGAGGCGGTGCGGATTGGTCTGCTGGTCGAGGAATTGGATATTTTCGATCTGCGGGTTGCGGCATCGCGCACCGAAAAACCGGAGATCCTGGCGGTCTATGCCGATCTCGAGCGCGGATCACGCAATCATCTGCGGGCGTTTCACCGGTGGATGCATCAACTCGGGACGCATTACACGCCGGTGCATCTGAGCATCGCCGATTTCGAGGCGATCGCGGCGTCGGCGCACGAATCCTGCCATTGACCGGCGGTTGAGCCGATACGGCCGGTGATCGGGGCGCGCCAGATGAGGGGGCGCTCCGGTCGCCGATGGTTGCAGCACCTGGCTGTGACATGATCGATCCGAAATAATGATCGGAACGATATAATATTGCGATTGTATAATTGATTGCGCCGTTGCGCGAACAACGCTACCCAATCCATCAACATGATTAATCACGGCATTGATTGACTTCGATCATTCGGGTCAGTCGTCAGGTTTCATCATGTTGCTGGGGGAAATGTGCGACACGGGATGATGGGTAACATTGTCATCTGTTCGCTGGTTGCCTCGGTTAATATTGACAAGAAAGCCGTTGGACTTCGGTCAGCCGAAGGTCTGATGGTTGCGATACCGATACCGGCAATCCAGAATCCCTGTTGAAAGATCAATCATGACCGAAACCGCTCCCCTCACCACGACACCGCGGCGCGCCATGCTGCGCAATATTGGGATATCCGCCGGAACCGCCGGGTTGATGGCGATCTCGGCGGCGCCGGCGCGGGCGGCGGTTGATGATCTGCGCTTGATCAATCCCGGCGCGAAATCGTTGCAGGCGTTGCATGCGCGACTCGCCAAGACGCCGCGTCGGCGCGATTTCAAGACGGTGCCGATGATCCTGACCGATTCCAATGATTGGGATGCCCAGGCGATCCAGGAATTGATTGCCTATCAATCCGAGGTGAAACAGGTGTGGGATAATACCAACCTGCTCGGTCCGTGGCTCAACCTGATGCGCAACGCCGTCAATGTGCAGACCTATTCATATCGGCAACCCGATGCCATCGTGGTTTCGATCACCCATGCCCTCGCGCATCTCGCCCTGTTCGATCAGGACCTGTGGGACAAGTATCAGCTTGCGAAGATGACCGGCGGCAAGATGACGCGCAACACCCTGATCGATATTCCGAAAGCCGCCTCGACCAATCCGGCGGATTTCAACGATACCAGCGGCGTGTTTTCACCCGAGGACAATTCGTTGACGGTGCTGCAACGGCGCGGCGTCGTGTTTCTCGGGTGTCATAACGCGATTTGGGAATTGACTCGCAAAATTCTGAAAAAAGGCGTCAATCCGGATAAATTGTCGCATCATCAGGTCGCGGCCGAATTCACCAATCATCTGATCCCTGGTGTCGTGCTGACCCCCGGCGTGGTTGCCACCATGCTCTACTTGCAGCGCGCCGGATATGAATACGCGAAATAACACGGTGAACGGGTTCGAGAGCGTTATGCTTTCAGCTTAACGCTCTAACTCTAT
>NZ_JBMFGY010000031.1:6430-10452 GCF_049977125.1 Acidiphilium sp.
GGCAGGGATTTGATCGAGGTTGTGATGGTCGGAGCGGCGGGATTCGAACCCACGACCCCCAGTCCCCCAGACTGATGCGCTACCAGGCTGCGCTACGCTCCGACGCAACGGTCCATAGCAAGTTGGGCGGTCGAGGGCAAACTTTGGTCAAGGCCGGGGATTTCAGTCGCTGAGGCTGTCGCGCAACTGTTCGAGCTCGGCGAGGACGAGGTGGAGCGTGGCGCGTAGACGATCCTCGGTGCGATCGGGCGGGATGGCTGTGGGGATCGGCGTTGCTTCGGTCATGCCGGGTGGCGGGGAGGGTTCGGCTTGGGCGGCGTTCGGATGCTGGGCCAGCGGGGTGTGAACCAGCGGGGCCTGAATCGGCAAGGCTTGAATCGGGAGTTCGGGCAGGTCGGGCTGCTTCAGGCCGGCGGCTGCGGCGGTTTGGGCGCGTTCGGCGGCGGCGGCGGCGCGTTCCTCATCGGAGGCGGGCGGGATTTCGTCGTGCAGCGCACCACCGCCCTCCTTGAGCAGACGTTGGACGCCTTTGATAGTATAGCCCTGAATATAAAGTAAATTCGCGATCCGTCGCAGGAGAATAACGTCATCCGGCCGATAGTAGCGTCGTCCGCCGCCGCGTTTGAGCGGTTTGATCCGGGGGAATTTGGTCTCCCAGAAGCGCAGGACGTGCTGCGGCACGTGGAGTTCATCGGCGACTTCGCTGATGGTGCGATAGGCTTCGGCCGATTTGCGTGGGCGGGCGCGGGCATCCTCGGCATCGGCGGTCAGATGGGCGGACTCGGCGGTCAAGATTGCGATGCCGGGCCGGATGGATGACCAGCATCGACCGCCTCACGGAGGATCTGGCTGGCGCGGAAGATCAGCACGCGGCGGGGCAGGATCGGCACCTCATCACCGGTTTTGGGATTGCGACCGATGCGGCGCCCTTTCTGGCGGACAGAAAACGTGCCGAATCCGCTGATTTTAATGGAATCACCTTCGGCAAGCGCGTGTTTGATCCGGCTGAGCACCGATTCGAGCAATGCGGCCGATTCGTTACGCGAAAGACCGACCGCCGCATAGATCGATTCAGCCAGGCCAGCGCGGGTCAAAGTACTCATATCGCAAGAGTAGCAAGAAAGCGGCGTCGGTCAACCGGAATCTGGACGATCGGGAGAAAGAGGCTGGAATTCAACGAAAAAACGTCGTTTTCCCGCGCCGCCGGGACTAGAGCGTTATGCTTTCAGCTTAACGCTCTAGTTCTATGTTTTATCGAGCGATTTCATGCGATTACGCTGCCGCTGCCGCGTCAACTTAATCGCATATCGCTCTAAAACCGGATCAGCGCCGATCCCCAGGTGAGGCCGCCGCCGAGCGCCTCGATCAGAACGAGATGGCCCGGTTTGATCCTGCCATCGCGCACCGCCTCGTCGAGGGCGAGGGGGATCGAGGCGGCGGAGGTGTTGGCGTGGCGGTCGACCGTGATCACGACCTGGTCGGGGCGCAGGTTGAGGCGTTTGCCCATCGCGTCGATGATCCGGCGGTTGGCCTGGTGCGGCACCAGCCAGTCGATGTCGGAATGGGTGAGGTGGTTGGCGGCCAGGGCCTCATCGACCGCGCCGGCGAGTTTGGCGACGGCGTGGCGGAAGACCTCACGGCCGTTCATGACGAGGTGCTGGGATTTGTCGGTCTGGCCGGTGGCGCCATCGACATAGAGAATATCGCCGTAGCGGCCATCGGCATGGATATGGGTGGAGATCACGCCGCGATCGGCATTGTGGTCGTTGGCGCGGATGAACACCGCACCCGCGCCGTCGCCGAACAGGACGCAGGTGCCGCGGTCCTGCCAGTCGAGGATGCGGGAATAGATTTCGGTGCCGATCACCAGCACGCCGCGACATTGGCCGGCGCGGATCATCGCATCCGCGATCGAGAGGCCATAGACGAAACCGGAGCAGGCCGCGGAGACATCGAAGGCGAAACCGCTGGTGACGCCGAGCGCGCCCTGGATTGCGACCGCCGTGGCGGGAAACGCCTGATCGGGCGTGGTGGTGGCGACGATGATGGCATCGACCGCGTCAGGCCCGGCGCCGGCCGCATCGAGCGCGCGGCGGGCGGCCTCGGCGCCCATGAACGTCGCTGTTTCATGGGCGGCGGCGATATGGCGTTGGGTGATGCCGGTGCGCTCGCGAATCCAGGAATCCGACGTATCGAGCGTCATGGCGAGTTCGGCATTGGTGACGATACGGCCGGGCAGATAGCTGCCGACTCCGTCGATCGTGCTGCGTGGGTGGGTCATTGGCTGATCGCGATCGGGGCGAGGGGGGCGGTGGCGGAGTCGACGGCGAGGGTTTCGCGGCCGGCGTGCAGACGCAGGCCCTCCTTGATGCGCTGGTTGAAATTATTGTCGATCATGTCCATCGCGACATCGACGGCGTGGGCGAAGCCCTCGGCATCGGTGCCGCCATGGGATTTGACGACCACGCCATTGAGCCCGAGCAGGACGGCGCCGTTGTAGCGGCGCGGATCGAGCCATTCGCGCAGCCGGTTAAGGCCGGGTTTGGCCAGCAGATAGGCCAGCCGGGCGGCGAGGCTGGCGGTGAAGACGCGCTTCAGAAGATCACCGACCAGACGCAGCGCGCCCTCGCCGGTTTTGAGCGCGACATTGCCGGTGAACCCATCGGTCACCACCACGTCAACCGTGCCGCCCGCGATGTCATGGCCTTCGACGAAGCCGTGGAACTGGGCGCCGATCGGGCTGGCGCGCAGGGCCTCGGCGGCGCGTTTGAGGGTTTCGTCGCCCTTCATTTCCTCCGAGCCGACATTGAGCAGGCCGATCGTGGGGTTTGGCAGGCCGAGCACGGTGCGGGCGAACATATCCCCCATGACGGCGAACTCGACGAGGTTGCGCGCGTCGCAGACCATGTTGGCGCCGAGATCGAGCATCACGACGTCGCCTTTGGCGGACGGGCCGATCGCGGCCATAGCCGGACGGTCGATTCCGGCCATGGTTTTCAGCACGATTTTGGCGAGCGCCAGCATGGCGCCGGTGTTGCCGGCGGAGATGATGCCGGCGGCCTGACCGGTGGCCACGGCATCGATCGCGCGGCGCATCGAGGCGTCGCGCAGGCGGAGCGCGGCGGTGGGTTTCAGATCGTCCGCGATGATTTCAGTGGTGCCGTGGATCACAACGCGCCCGGTCAGCCGGCTGAATTTGCGGACCATCGGCTCGATCCGCGCGGCGTCGCCGAACACATGGAAAATCGCTTTGGGGTGGCGCACCACCGCGATGTCGAGCCCGGCGATCACGACGTCCGGCGCATGGTCGCCGCCCATCGCGTCCACCGCGAGCACCGACGCGGCGGGAACCGACGGATTGGCCGCCGGGGGGGTAGGCGCGGATGGGGTGGGCGCGGAGGGAGTCTGATCGGGTGGGGCGAGCGGATGGGTTGTCATGATCGCGTCATGCGCAGTGACTCGTCGGGCGCGACCACGACTGGATCAGACCCGTACCGTGCCCTTGATGTCCTTGCCGGCGGCCACGACCTCACGCCCGTCGTAATGACCGCAATGGCCGCAGACGTGATGCGGGCGCTTCAGCTCGCCGCAATTGGCGCATTCGGCATGAGGCTGGATCACCAGAGCCTGGTGGCTCCGACGCATGCCCTTGCGGGACGGGCTGGTTTTTCGCTTGGGTACGGCCATATCGTTCTCGTATCATATGTAACGGCGGCGCAGCAAAACGCCACCGCCCCGCGATGGGGGTGGTTCAAGACCCCGGCATCTAGCAGAGCGGGGGGCGGGCGGCAAGCGGGGGAGGCGGATCAGCCATCGGTTTGGGGGTCGGGCTTGTCGCGGAGCCGGGCCAGGGCGGCGAAGGGCGAGCGGTGGTGGCTGGTTTGATCCGCCGGGAGCGCCGCCGCGGCTTTGCGGGGGTAGGGATCGAGCGCGAGGGCGAGTTGTTCGACCAGGATGACCCCGAGGTCGATGATCGTGCCGTCCGCGACGATTTCATCCGGGGCGTCGGGATCGATGGCGCC